>JAWSUU010000031.1:0-18002 GCA_033549325.1 Bacillota bacterium
AGGCAGCTAGAATTGCTTCTGTGCATCATGTAGTGAAAGAATTTGATCAAGGCTATGATACTTTAATAGGAGAAAAAGGTGTTACTCTGTCTGGTGGACAAAAACAGAGAATTGCAATAGCCAGAACTATAATAAACAACTATCCAATATTAATATTTGATGATTCTTTAAGTGCTGTAGATACAGAAACAGACATTGCTATAAGAAAGGCTCTTAGAGAAAGAAAAAAAGATGTCACAACCTTCATAATATCCCATAGAATTTCATCTATATACGATGCGGATAAGATAATAGTTCTTGAAAAAGGACAGATTAAAGAAATGGGTAAACATGATGATTTAATAAATAAAGAAGGAATATACAAAAGAATATACGACATACAAAACGTTAAAGAATATGAAATAGAAGTTGAAAGGAGGGAAAAAAATGGAATTTAAAGAACAGGAATATGATAAAAAAATTGATTTAGGTACCTGGAAAAGATTATTTAAATACCTCCTTAGATATAAAGTTACAACAATAGGGTTAATATTTTTTATGATATCCATAGCTGTAGCTGATGCCTTACTTCCTCAGATGACGAGAATTGCCATAGATGATTTTATAGTTCCTAATACTACTGAAGGACTTAATATTTTTATACTTAAATTTGCAGGACTGGCAGTATGGTTCTCCGTTAATGTTTTCATATTTATCGCTTTAGCCGGCAGAATGGAAATGGAGTTGACCTACGACATTAGAGAAGAAGCCTTTGATAAGCTTCAGAAATTATCATTATCCTACTACGATAAAACCCAAAATGGTTGGATAATGGCCAGGATGACCTCGGATATTAGAAGATTAGGTGAGGTAATTTCCTGGGGGATTGTTGATGTAGTATGGGGAACTACTATGATGCTTACAATAAGTATTTTTATGCTGGTGAGCAACTGGAGATTAGCATTATACACATTAGCTGTAATACCTTTGTTAATTATTGTAAGTATATATTTCCAACGAATAATACTAAAAGCATTTAGAATAGTTAGAAAAATAAACTCTAAAATTACAGGAGCTTTTAGTGAAGGAATCTCAGGTGCTAAAACCACTAAAACATTGGTAGCAGAAGAGAAAAATCTAAATAGTTTTAAAGAACTAACTGGAGATATGAAAACTCACTCTGTAAGAGCAGCTGTTTTTTCTGCGCTTTTTCTTCCTATAGTTCTTTCTCTATCTAGTATAGGTATATCACTCATAGTGTGGAAAGGTGGAGAAGGAGTTGTAGCCGGAACAGTAACCTACGGAGTACTGGTACTGTTTATCTCATATGCAACACAGTTCTTCGAGCCGGTAAGAGAGGTAGCAAGAGTGTTAGCACAATTTCAACAGGCTCAGGCTTCTGCAGAAAGGGTTTTGTCTTTGATAGATATAGACCCGGATGTAAAAGATAAAAAAGAAATTCTTGAAAAGTACGGAGACATTCTTTCTCCTAAAAATGAAAACTGGGAGTCAATAAAGGGAAATATTTCCTTTGAAGATGTAACCTTTTACTACAACGAAAAAGAAAGAATTTTAGAAAACTTTAATCTTAAAGTAAAAGAAGGAGAAACAGTAGCCTTAGTTGGTGAAACCGGTTCCGGGAAAAGCACCATAGTAAACTTAATATGCAGATTTTACGAACCTGTAGAAGGAAGCATTAAAATTGATGGAGTTGACTACCGAGAAAGAAGTATAAACTGGCTTCATGAAAAAATAGGATATGTACTTCAAAGCCCTCATCTGTTCAGCGGAACCATTAAGGAAAATCTTATGTACGGTAAACTGGATGCCACCGATGAAGAAGTAATGCATGCAGCTAAACTGGTAAATGCCCACGAATTTATAATGGAACTTCCTAACAAATACGAAACACAGGTTGGTGAAGGGGGAGGAAAGCTATCAACTGGAGAAAAACAGCTTATATCCTTTGGTAGAGCATTGATTAGAAATCCCTCAATATTTGTACTGGATGAAGCTACCTCATCAATTGACACAGAGACTGAAAGAAAAATCCAGTCGGCTTTGGAAAAAATCCTTAAAGATAGAACCAGTTTTATAATAGCCCACCGACTCTCTACTATAGTAAATGCAGACAGAATCCTGGTAATAAACAAGGGCCAGATAGTAGAAGAAGGTAATCACAATCAGCTTATAAAGAAAAAGGGTTACTATTATAATCTTTACAACAATCAATTCAAGAAAGAAAATTTTGAAAAAAGTATAATTTAAAAAAATACCGATTACAAAAGTTTTGTAATCGGTATTTAAAATTAAATTTTATAGTATTTATCAAATATATTCATCAGCTCTTCAACCTTTTCATCACCATTTCCTTCGATAAAGGCTTCTTTAACACAGCTGTTTATATGGGATCTTAATACCTCGTTGTTCGCTTTTTTAAGTAGAGCTTGAACAGCTAAAACCTGAGTAGAAATATCTACGCAGTATCTTTCCTGTTCAACCATTTTAATTATCCCTTCGATTTGACCTTTTGTAGTTTTTAGATACCTTAATATCTTCTTTTTATCTGCCTGCATATTCACACCTACTTAATCTCTACTAATTTGTATCCGGCTTCATCTATCACTTTTTCAAGGACCTCTTTAGATACTTCTTCTTTAAATTCAACTACTGCTTTTTTTTCTTCAAGTATCACTTCTACACTTTCAACCTGATCAAGAGCATTAAGTTCTTTTTCTACTCTCATTTTACAGTGATTACAAGTCATTCCTTCGATTATAAGTTCTTTTTTCATTTCAACTACCTCCTTTTTAATAATTTCTTTTGATGATTTTTTATATTTACCTTTAATTTTATTTATTTCATATACTGGTTTAAAGCTTTTTAACCTTAGAGCATTAGTTACAACACTTACAGAACTAAAGCTCATTGCAGCTGCTGCAAACATAGGATTTAGTTTAAGTCCCATACTTGTATACAGTAATCCTGCCGCTAGAGGGATACCTAAGGTGTTGTAGAAAAAAGCCCAGAATAAATTCTGTTTTATATTTCTAATTACAGATTTACTCAACTGAACTGCGCCAACTGCATCTAATAAATCGCTTTTCATAAGAACTATATCAGCAGATTCTATAGCCACATCTGTGCCGGCGCCTATTGCTATTCCAACGTCGGCTCTAGCTAAAGCAGGTGCATCGTTGATACCGTCACCTACCATTGCAACCCTGCTGTTTTCTCCCTGAAGCCTTCTAACTTCTTTTTCTTTATCTTCAGGCATTACGTCAGATATCGCCAGGTCTATTCCTACTTGTTTTCTTATAGCTTCTGCAGTTTGTTTATTGTCTCCCGTTAGCATTACAACATTTATACCCATAGCTTTCATAGCTTCAACAGCTTGTTTGCTGGTAGCTTTAATGGTATCTGCAACAGCTATGATTCCAAGAACTCTTTCATTATCGGCGATTATTAATGGTGTCTTACCTTCTTTAGAAAGTCTATCTACATCAGACTCAGAATTCTCCAACCTAATATTAAGACTGTTCATAAGTTTCAAGTTACCGATACTAATATTCTTACCATCAACCACTGCCTTAAGTCCTTGTCCGGGAACGGCTTCAAAATCCTTTTGTTCTTTTAAAGATAGGTTCATTTCTTCAGCCTTGTTAATTATTGATTCAGCTAAAGGATGCTCCGAAGATTTTTCAGCAGAAGCAGCATCTATAAGTATATCCTCTTCCTTAGCATCGCCATAGGTGACAATATCTGTAACCACCGGTTTACCCTCAGTTATTGTCCCAGTCTTATCTAAAACGATAGTATCGATACTGTGGGCTATTTCTAATGCTTCACCGGATTTAATTAAGATACCTTTTTCGGCACCTTTTCCCGTACCAACCATAATAGCTGTCGGTGTAGCTAATCCTAATGCACAAGGACAGGAAATTACTAATACCGCAATACCTATAGATAATGCGAATTCAAAAGAATACCCTAGTAAAAGCCATACTACTGTAGCTACTAAAGCAATGGACAATACTACAGGAACAAATATGCTGCTTATTTTATCCGCCATTTTAGCAATTGGAGCTTTTGAAGCTTGAGCTTCTTCTACCAATGTTATGATTTGAGATAATGTAGTGTCTTCTCCAACCTTTGTTGCCTTAAACTTGATATATCCGGTTTTATTTATACTTGCACCAATTACCTTATCTCCTATATTCTTTTCTACTGGTATACTTTCACCAGTCAGCATAGACTCATCTATTGAGGTTTTACCTTCAACTATTTCTCCATCTACCGGGACACTTTGTCCAGGCTTAACTATAATTATGTCTCCTACATTTACATCTTCTACTGGTACCTCTATGATTTCTCCATCTTTTTCCATTAAAGCCATTTTAGGGGCGAGATTTATTAGTTTTTCTATAGCTTCAGAAGTTTTTCCTTTAGCTCTACCTTCTAAAAATTTACCGAAGGTAATTAGAGTAAGAATAACTCCTGCAGATTCAAAATATAAATCGTGAGAATACTGCATAACTATACTCATATCTCCAGTACCTAATCCAGCACCTATTTTGTAAATAGCAAAGATACCGTATAAAGCTGCTGCACTTGTACCAACAGCTATAAGAGAATCCATATTAGGAGATCTTTTCCATAAAGTTTTAAAACCAATTGTGTAAAATTTTCGATTGACTATCATAACCGGTAAAGTTAGTAAAAACTGAGTGAAAGCAAAATTAATTGCATTTTCCGTGCCTAGAAAGAAACCAGGTAGCGGCCATCCGGCCATATGACCCATAGCAAGATAAAATAAAGGTACTGTGAAAATTATAGATACAATAAGTCTAATTTTTAATGTTCTGTACTCATCGTCTATAGTAGAGGATTTAGACTTTGTATTAGTTTTAGACTCATCTGCACTATATGCTCCGTAGCCTGCATCTTCTACAGCTTTTATTATATCTTCCTGAGTTAGTTCTCCTTCTTCAAATTCTACACTCATATTATTTTGTAGTAAATTTACACTTATATTTTTAACGCCCTTTAGTTTTTTGACATTTTTTTCAACTGCAGCAGAACAAGCTGCACATGTCATCCCGGTGACGTTGTATTTTTCTTTTTTTGCCATCAAATGCACCTCCCGACCCCCTGGTAGGGGGATATTTAAAGTATAATACACCAGTAGGGTATTGTCAAGGTGTATCATTGAATAGTTAAAGCCTTTTTTATGATTTTAATGCTGTATCTATACAGAATAAAGGAAGAGAGCAATATTATAAATAACTTAATAAATATAATAAAGAAGAAATTTAATTCTATTTTTATTATAATATAAGTAGGATAAGCTAAAATTATTATAAAGACATTGAACAAACACTTTGAATGTTCTATTATATATAAAAGATAATAGGTATAATAAAAGAAAATCAAAAGATCTAAGAAATAAATTATAGGAGACGATATGATAAAATTAACGGAAAGAATATATTATATGCCTCATGATGAGGAAACTGATAGACCTATTTTAGGCTATGTTAAAGGGGATAACTATTCCCTTATGATTGATAGTGGAAATTCGAAAAAACATGCTGATTTATTCATTAATGAGATTAAATCATTGGATTTGAAATACCCTGATTTTGTTGCCTTAACACACTCACACTGGGATCATACATTTGGTATAGATAGCTTAGATGCCGTAGCTATAGCATGTAAAAGAACAAATGATATTTTAGTAGATATGAGCAAATGGCAATGGACAGATGCAGCCATGAAAAAAAGACTTGAAACCGGAGAAGATATTGAATTTTGTGATACTATGATTAGAAAAGAGTATCCTGACCTATCCGAGATAAAAGTCAAAACTGCAGATATAGTTTTTAATGAAAATCTAAGTATTAATTTAGGACAGATAACCTGTAAACTTATGAGGTTAGAAAGTTCCCATGCAGATGATTGTGTCGTAGCATATATTCCCGAAGAGAAAATTATTTTTATAGGAGATATAATAAGTGAAGATTTCCATAATGGTGAATTATATTACAAGGATAAATTAGAGAGTTTAATAAAGGATTTTAAGGGACTTGACTTCAATACAGCTTTATTTGGACACTTGGAACCTTTTACAAAGGAAGAACTTATAGAATGGCTTGAAGAGGTTAAATATTTAAATCAATTTTAAATAAAATATAGTAGAGGAAAATAGAATCCTCTACTACATATTTATAAAATTTTACCCAACACCTCATTTTACTAATCTTCTAGTACATGTATCCTCTCTTTATAATCAACAATTTCATTTTCGAATTTTATAAGCTCCATTTCTTCGAAAGGAACATACCCGTCGTACATTTTTGTTTCTATATTAGCAAGTATCCATTCTTCATCTTCTAATACATATACATATCTTTTATTTATAATAAGCTCATCAAATTTATCATGATCACCTATTGGAATAATTTCAGATTTTGTATATATGTATTTAATATCTAAATAATCGTAAACAACAGATATTTCAAAATCTACAGTAACATCAGGATAATGTTTAGAATAAATTTCCAATTCTTCTTTACTGTATCCTTCAGATGATGATGTGTAACTTCTATGATGGTTTTCATCCATAGAAATTTTTCCTGTTAATCCGGAAATCTCTTCTTCGTATTTTTCATATGTAATTTTATAGTTTGAATACTTGTGATCTATTTCTTCTATTTTTATTGTGTTTTCTATTAATCTTTCATTAATATTTTCTGTTTTACTGCATCCAGTAAATATTAATATTGTTAGAATTAATGTTATTATAATTATATTTTTTTTCATTTTAATCTCCTCGATTATAGTTAATATTATTGATTTATTCACACTAACAACCACCTTATTTAAACTTTTTATAAACTTAAATAAAAATATATTTAAATCTATAAGGTCTATATTTTAATCACCCTTATTCTTTATAAACTTTAGCGGCAGTTAAAAACATCATAAATATAATATACGGTAAAAACCTATCCCCTATATAATAGCTTATTCCAATAAATATGAGAACTATAGGTATAACTAGTAATATTTTTATTTTTTTACTTAGATTGAAGTATTTTAAGCTATTTACATAAGCATAGCTGAATGATATTGATAAGGTTCTATATGCTGTGATTCCACCAATTAGCAGAAATCCTAGTACAGTAATTATAAGAGCTATTAAGAAATTTTTTGCTAATTTTCTAGACTTTTCCATGATAATTTCCTCCGTCTATAACTGTGATTTTATTCGGAATATCCTACTTATATAAAAATAGTATTAAGCTTAGAAAAGCAGAGGTTACTCTAATGGATTTCCAAAGTCGATATCAAAATAATTAGCATAATAATTATAATTTCCAACAAATTCTTTAATTGCTAATTCATTTCGATTAGGCGGTAGTTATTGTGTAAATATCATGTTAAAAAAAATAGCAAATATAGCTATATATATCACTAAATATAAAAAAGTTCTGTATAGTTTTGTATCCTTAATAATATAAGAAGTTGATTCATTCCAAGGTTGAATTTTCTTATCTATACACAGATTATAGCTTTTCCAAAGACGAATAAAGTTGTAAATAGGAATATTGAATCCCAATCCTGATGCTATTACTCCAAATGTTCTATCAAATCCGTGCCTATATGTAAGTTTTTTACCATTAAAATCTTCTATTCTAATTCCAAAGATTGCTTTTCCAGGTGTAGTTCTAAAGAAATGCAACCACAATGGTTCTAAAAATAACATCATGCCTATTGCTATATATGAATCCAATAAGTTAAGGATACTACTTCTTCCTATCAAGTTCACATGAAAGATAAAGACGAGAAAACTTAACCAAGTCATATTATATAAAGCCATATCAAATACCCTAGCAAAGTATCTTCTCCATGGATGGAATGGATGGTTAATTTCATTTCTTTTCGTAGATGTATAATTGATTTCTTTATTTGGACTTGTTGAATCTCCATTTTCTTTTATTATCATATTTTTAATCTTTTTCATTTTTATTCTCCTTTGTATTCAACATAAAATCCTAATGTTAATAATAAGCCTGTGATTGCAAAAATAATTGGATATGAAGTATAAATTCTAGATATATTGCTTATAAATCTTGCATTTATGAAGTTTGCAAAAGAAAAAATTACCGATAATATATATGCTGTTAATACTATAAGAGCAATTAATGATAAAGTCTTTATTGTTTTTATATTTTCTGCTTTTAAATTTCCAAATTTAAACAGAATTATAATGAGAACTGCTCCGATTAGATAATATAAGATTGGTCTTACAGCTAAAAGATATATGAAACGAGGTATTATATTATAGGTCCTCGCTACTATTTCCTTTAGTACTAGATGATAGACCATCGCATAAATTATACTAGCTACTCCGAGTATTACATAAATAGCAAGCAGTAGTGTCTCTTTATTCTTATTAAGTTTCAATTTTTCCCCTTTCATATTTAGAATTTAACTTCCTTTCCTGAAATCATACTAGCATAAAAAAACTACTTGTGCGGAAACATGTAGAAAACTATATATGTTTTTGTAGAAACTTAAGGTTTTTATAATACTTAACTTGAAAACTAATTTACTAAACTCTTCAAAATACCTCATTCTATTAATCCTCTAGTACATGTATCCGCTCTTTATATTCAACAATTTCATTTTCGAATTTTATAAGCTCCATTTCTTCAAAAGGAACATAACCGTCGTACAGTTTTTTTTCTATATTAGTAAGGATCCATTCTTCATCTTCTAATACATATATATATCTTTTAGTTATAATAAGCTCATCAAATTTGTCATGATCACCTATTGGAATAATTTCAGATTTTGTATATATGTATTTAATATCTAAATAATCATAAACACCAGATATTTCAAAATCTACAGTGACATCAGGATAATGTTTAGAATAAATTTCTATTTCTTCTTTACTGTATCCTTCAGATGATGATGTGTAACTTCTATGATGGTTTTCATCCATAGAAATTTTTCCTGTTAATCCAGAAATTTCTTTTTCGTATTCTTTATATGTCATTTGAAAATTTGAATACTTGTGATCTATTTCTTCTATTCTTTTTGTGTTTTCTATTAATCTTTCGTTTATGTTTTCTGTTTTACTGCATCCAGTAAATATTAATATTGTTAGAATTAATGTTATTATAATTATATTTTTTTTCATTTTAATCTCCTCGATTATAGTTAATATTATTGATTTGAAGGGCTTAAATATTTATTTAAAGCTAACTTTCTATATCCAGAATATCATGCTAGAATCGTCTATGTCTTTCCAATCACTTTCATATATCCAATTTCCTGTAAGCATATTTAAGTGTATATCAGTAGCTAATCCGTACTTTTCTACATAGGCATCTATCCTTATTTGTAATCCGCAATACTTACATACGCAAGGTATTGAAGCGATGTAGTCAATTACATTTCCTGAAGAATCCTTAATTTTCAAATTTTCATTTCGAGCCTCTCTTTCAAAATGATGTAAATTATCCGGAGAATGTTCGCATATTACCAAATACCTTGGGTTTACTGTATCTACATTAGCAGTTTCAGTCCCATTAGTAATAGAGTCTCCATATACATTAGTTACCATTAACAACATTAGTATTATCACCATTATTAAATTTTTCTTTATTTTGTATACCTCCTAGTTAAATTTTTAAAATACTATAAATATTTAGCCCTTCTTTACTTAGAATAGCATATTAAAAATTATCTGAAGGTAATATGTAGAAAACTATATATGTTTTTGTAGAAACTTAAGATTTTTGAGTTGACTAGTCATTTAAATATAAGAGTATTATTACAGTAAAAATATTTTCGGTATGGTCAATTTCCATGACACCATCATACTTATCCAATACAGCATTAATATTTTTAATACCAATACCATGAGCTTCTTTATCCCTATTGGAAGTGGTTAATTTGTCTCCTTTATAATTTAAAATTCCGGTATATGTATTAGATAAGTTGATAAACAATCTACCTCTTTTATAGTCAATTTTAAGATCCAGTCTTTTGTCTTTTTCCAACTTAGATGAAGCATTAATTGCATTATCTAATAAATTTCCAAGGATTACTGACATATCAAAGGGAGTAATGTTTAATCTTTCCGGTATATTTAATTCTAATGAAACAGATATGCCCTTATTTATAGCTTCTTGGAGCTTAAAATTGAGAATACTGTCTACTGTGATATTACCTGATTGAGCATATTCATTTTTTATATCAATTGCCCCTGTTATTTGGCTAATAACTTTTGATGCTTCATTATATTCATTATTTTCAACCAGTGATTTCAACAATATTAGATGATTTCTCATATCATGCCTAAAGGATCTAACAGATTCTAATGATGACTTCATAAGGTTAAGTTGCTTTGCATAATAAGTATTTTGATTTGATATTAGTAGTTTTTCAAATTTTTCTTTTTGTTGAGTACTTATATTATCGTATAAATAAAAAACAAAGAAATTAATGAACAATAAATTAACTATAATAAAAATAATCCTATAAACATTGTAAGGAGCCATTTCTATAATGGACAAAATTATAAATAATGACATAAGAGGTATGAAAAATATTGCAAACCAGTAGCTATACAGTATATTTGACTTATCTTTTATATTTTTATAATTACCGATGGAGAGTGCTGTAATATATAATAGTATTTTTACAGTTGTCATTCCGGCTATTGAAGTAAATTCACTATTTTGACTGAATATAGAGAAGTCTAAAAATCCGAAAATTAGTGCAACAATACTTTCTATGGATATTAAAATTATATAGATAAGTGCAATAGCTAAAATTCTTCTTCTTAAGCTGGTCTTATAATTAAATGAAACTATAAATAGTAAAACAATATTAGATATTAGTGTGACAATTGGAATATTCAGAAATAAGTACACGGAAGTGAATATAAAATAGTAAAGTGCATATGAAATAAATTCAACCTTTCTGTTCGCATCCTTTCTATTAAAAAATACGGACATAAACTTATAAATTATGTACACATCAAATATATTAGTAATGATATAAAATAAGTTTAAATTGCTTATGTTCATTATATCCCACCTCCCTCATATTTTAATTGTAATTTTCTTACTGATGGTCTTTTTGGTTGGCTAACGGGTAAAATATGTGAGTTGGTCATAAGAAGTTTATCATAATAAAACCTTGAAACATGGTAATAATTCACTAGGTATGATTTATGAGAAAAGAAAAACCTATGAGATTCTAATTTTAAGTGAATATCAGATAATTTATCATAAAATACAATTTCGGAGTTTTTAGTAACCATTTTGACTTTTCTATTATCGCTTTCAAAGTAAAGTATGTCTTTTATTTCCGTTTTACAGAAGTTATGACCTGTCTTGTACTCAAAATAACCATCAATTCTACCCAAGAGTTCCATAGCCTTATCTAGCACTTCAAATACTTTGATATCTTCAATAGGTTTAATCAAAAAATTTAATGGTCTGACGTCGAAAAGTTCCATAGCATAATTCTTTTTAGAAGAGATATATATTATTTGGGTGAGTTCATTTTTGAATTCCTCTCGAATTTTTTTACCTAATTCGATGCCATCTAATTCATCTAACTCAATATCTAAAAATATGATATCAAGGCAATAATCATCTAATAAATATTCATATAACTCTTCACCTGAATTAAAAACATCAACTTCAATCTTTTTAAAGTTTAATTTACTGTATTTAAATATAATATCTTTGATTTTAGTACAAACGGTAGGTTCATCATCACATATTCCAACTTTTAACATTATATCCCCCTGTTAAATTGTCATATAACTAATTATACTTTTACAATAATATTTCAGTAATAAATTCATTATTTAAGTTATAAATTTTAAAGTATCCATTGTACTTTTCTACTGTTTTTTTAATATTTTCCAGGCCGTGACCGTGGTTTTTCTTATTTAATTTTGTAGTATCAATATGATTGCTCACTATATCTATTTCATTTATTGATGAATTTTTCATAATTATATCAATTTTCCCATAACCATAACTAATCCTTAAGTTTATATATCTTTCTTCTTTTTCTATTTTTTGGCAAGCTTCAACAGCATTGTCTAATAGATTCCCTGTTATTATAGAAAGATCCACATCTGAAACGTGTAGCTTCTCAGGTAGGGTTATATCATGTTGAAAATTAATATTGTTGTTTTCCATCTTGTCCATATTGTAGTTGATTAGTGCTGATACTATTTTGTTTTCTATTTTTAATATACTGTCAGTTTTATTTTCTATTTCTAAAATTTCATCTATATATTCAACTATATTATGGACTTCTTTGTTTTTTGCTATACTAGAAAGACTAATCAGATGATTTTTATAGTCGTGTCTTTTAGATTTGATTTCGTATTTTAGTTCTTCAAATTTCTTTAAGTACTGTATATTTTTTTCGTATTCCTTTTTAACTGTTATGAACCTAGTGTTTTCTTCTGTTATCTCAATAATTTTTCTAACTATAAACAACATTAATATACTTATTACTGCCATTATAGAGGCTATTATCATTATGTATATTATCTGTATTTTAAATTGAGGGATATTTTCATATATACCTGTAGCAATAAAAAAAACTATCAGGCTCAATATCATCATAAAGAGAGTTAATATCCCGTATTTTTCTAGTTTGAACTGATGTGTTTTAAATAATCTTGAGAAATAAATTACTATATAAAGGGTGATTATTTTCGAAGTAATAATTCCAAGCATCCTGTAGTTGTTTTGTTGGAGCAAAATGTTATCAAGATTAAAAATCCTCGTAATTGATATTGTAACTATAAGTTCAATCAAGACTACTATTACAAAAAATACAGCTATTGAATAGATAAATTTTAATCCTTTAACATAAAAGAATACCCTGCAGAGAAGGTATGAGGATAATACAAGTATAGCTAATACAATCCAATGACTGTTGCTAAATAAGATATTTAGAAATCTCATCCCGATACTCTGCAAAAAAATTGCTGTTATAATATATAAATTCTTTGTCTTTTCTTTTCTGACAAATAAGGTATTTGATATTATATATATACTGGCAGTATCTACCATATTTCCGAAAATTTCAGTAATTTCATAAACCATTATATTGTCTCTCTCTTATCATCTTTGATATTTCTCTCAACACATTATTCTTATATTTCCCTCCAATTGGAATTTTTACATCACAACCTTTTAAAGTTATAGTATTTCCAATTAGTTTTATTACTCTTTTTTTATTGATTATTATGCTTCTGTGACACCGTATAAAATACTCCATATCTATAGCTTTTTCAACATTTTTTAAAGTATTTCTTATCTCTATATGTTCTTTTTCAAGGACTATAATCAAATTATTTATTTTTTTCTCGAAATATATTATATCGCTGTAGGGTATAGAATTTATTTTATTTTTGTAAACAATATTGTAAAATTTCTTATTATTTTTTTTGTTTATATTTTTTATTTCTTCTAAAGCCTTTACCATAACAGCCTGAAATTTTACTTGCTTTATAGGTTTTAAAATGTAGTTAAATGCAAATTGGTTAAAAGCTTCCATCATGTAGTCAGGATAGCCGGTAACAAAGATGATTAAAAGGGAGTCATTGACTTCCTTTAATTTTTTTGATAGTTCGATGCCTTTAATATCTTCAAGTTCAATATCAAGAAATGAAACATGGATATTTTTATCTCTATTAATTTTCTGGGCATCCTTTCCATTTGATGCCTTAAATATTTTGTATTTATCTTTTTGATTTGAAAAATACTTCTCAATTTTATCAATCAGTACTTTTCTTTGTAGTTTCTCATCATCACACACTAGAATATTGTATATCATATAACCAGTCCCTCTAGAGATCTAATTTGAATTCTATTGACTAATAATCGGAAGTATAATCTAGATTATAAAAGTATATACCTTTATTATATAACATTAAAAATTATTGTCAAAATATAATATACAACTGTAGCATGGGGAATTCAAATTAACATAAAAGAATTTCATAATCATTGTACGATGAAATCACTCATGAGTATGAAAAATAGGTTACAGGTGAAAATATTTGATTGAGTTTATTGTGTTATTTTTATCAACAAAGAAATTGACTCTAAGAACAATCCAGATAAAATTAATGCTGGATAAACCATGTTAATTAAAGAAAATACATGCAATATAAATACTGCTGACAATAAAATTATTAGTACAACTAGGGATCTTTTTTTGTTTGTTATTCTACCTTTTTTAGTCATACGTTTATATGGTGTATCAACAGGTGCTAAAATAATAATTAGTATTAAAGATACAGTTGCAACAATAATCATACTGAAAAGACTTGCTGAAATGAATTCTGCCATTTTAATTCCAAATATACACATTATGAAGGTTAATATGAAGCATTTGCAGGAGGTGTCTGCATGATAACCTCCTGCAAACAACCTTAACAATGCAAAACTCATTGCAACTGGAATCATTTTGTCTAGAATTCCTATAAATATTCCCAATATTACTAATCCTAGAGTTTGAAAAAACACAGAAACAATTATCTCAAAGCCGTATAGTGTCTTTTTGTAGTTCTTTTCATCTACAGCTTTACTTACAATTAGTTCATTTAAAATTGTAATGGATATTTTCTTTGTTAAATTCATAAGATTGTTACCTCAAATTGGATATATTGTATACTCATTAAAATTTATTGGAGTTCTTTGCATATGATTTCTATTGAGTAGGTTTTTGGACCAGTAGTAATTTGATAATTTCCTTGCTTATTTTCAATATTAACAATATCTTCACTGAGCTGTCCGGGTGCTTCAGCTGTAAAATATTCTATAACAGCGGTTTGGCTAATTCTCATATATGTTTTGTACTTCTCAATATTATAATCTCCGCCATTTACTGCAGTTTCTTTGATATCAGTATTAGGTAGAAATAATATTAATCCTCCTATTTCATCAATTTTCTCAAAAGTCTGATTGTTTTTATCTCTTAAATACCTTACTTCAATATCCATAAATACTTCTTGCTCATACTCTGAACTTTTTATCATGCCTGATAATTCATAAAACGTTTTATATTCTATGGTAAGATCATTATTTTCTTGGGAATTATATTCAATGTATGATTTATCCATCAAATCTGCTTCTTCATAGGTTATATTGTTTTCTATTGCTATGCTGGCAATGTATCTTTCTCTTGAGTCTTTGGGATAGTCATTTATATTTATTGCCTCATATGATTGAGTTTTGCTTTCTAGATTATTGAATGATAGAAAAATAGTTATAATTCCTATTATTAAGGCTAAAAATATCAATAATCGTTTTTTTGTAAGCATAGATAAAGTTCTTCTTTTGTTAAATAATATATAGTTATTTCCAAAAGTAAGGGATTGTCCAAATGGGTTAGGGGGCTTAAGAGTGGAGCATCTACTTAAAAACCTGAAGTATTCTTTGCTTGTGTTATTATTATTTGGTTTTTCCATTACAATAATTAAGTACATTTTATAAAATCTATCTTTTAAACTTTCAAAGTAGTAGCCTTTTGGCCTGTAGGTTGATTGATAATAGTTTTATGAATCAAGTTCAGGTATTTTCATATAAATCAATAATCAATTTTAACAAAAATTTCACACACAAAAATTTTACCATCAATTAAGGTAGATCCTACATTATTATGGGTATAATCATTATTCAATATATTTTTTTTATGTCCATATGAATTCATGAGCTTGTTATGAGCATGAAAACTCGTCATCATTTCTCCCTTAACTAGATTTTCACCAACTAATTCAAATTTATACCCTTTTTCTTCTAACCTTTCCATAGGGGATTTACCCTGATCATCTATGTGAGAAAAGAAATTATTTCTAAGCATATTGCAGCTATATTTTTTTGAAACCAAATAAAGTTTTTTATTTTTTTCTAATTCTTTTATTTTTCTTATTGTTCTTTCATGATTAATTAAAAATAAAATTTGTTCATTATAAATTCTTTCATCAGAAAACAATATATCATATTTGCTTTTTAAATTATCACTTATTCGTAATGAACTATTTACAGTTTTAGAATTATCATCTAAATATAATGTTTCTTCAAAATTAGCATAATTAATTTTAACGGTATTTTTATAGATTCTTAATCGTTTAGAGATTTCTAGCTCATTTAACTTGTTAGATTTAATAAAAATTGCAACCACTTTATTATTAAATTCTGCAATTTGAATGTTTGTATTATTTGATTGATAGAAATGCCAAATAACACCATTTAATGCTTTTAATTTTTTAGTATGAAATTCATTTCCTAATTCTACGTCAGAAAAATCTTTGTTCATATAATTTTCTATAATAAAATAAATATTTTCATTAAATATACTTGAGTTTTCAGAAAAATCAGAAAAAATAATTATTATTAGTGATGATGAGATTAAGCTAATTAAAATTATACTCAAAAACAATTTCTTTTTCATTGTTTAGTCCCCTAATATAATCTAACTCATTTCCTTCACTATATCTTAATACTGAGTAATATTTTTTTCTTATTGGTTTTATGTGAATAATATCATTTTTGAAACCTATAACGATTTCTGTTATTTCTTCATCATTAATCCATCCATAGTAATGAACGTAGCTAATCTTGTCATTTGGATGACTTTCTTTCCTAACTCCACCACTGAGACTTGTTGTAATTGGTGTTTTTTTATCCTTCATAATTTGAAAGTTGATATAAATTATATTTTCAGTGCTATAATTCTCATTTTCTTTACCATTTCTAATGAAGCAATCCCCTATATATTCTTTATTGTTATATGAAAATACATAAGTTATTACCTCGATGTTTTCATCATAATCAGTAGCTATTAAATCTACATTTTCTGCTTCAATATCATATCTTTTTTTTATAATTTCTTTAATTGGCGAGATTCGTATGTCATTTTTTGTAATATCCTCATTATTAATTTCGGATTCTAAACTGCATCCGACTAATAATAAAATTAAAATCAGTAAGTAGATACTATATTTTTTCAAAATTACACCTCCAAATTGTTTACACAAGGAGAAAACTCCTTGTGTAAACATTAATATTAAATATATATTTTACTTATTTTTTCATAATATCCAGTATCATAATATTTATGAATTAGCTCTTCAGTCCAAGAAGTATTTAGAGTAATAGTGAAACTTATATTTACAACACCACCACCCATACCTAATGTTGAATCTATATTATTTGACCAAACAACTTTTGCAGTACCTGTATCATAATTTGAAAAGTCTCTTTCAAACTGATCAAGAAGTGAATAAGTAATTGATCCGTATACAGATACATAGGCATCAGCTGAGTTTACTGACGAGCCATTAGAATTATATGTTGTATTAGTTTCAAGTTTTAGCTTAGTATAGTATCCTCCGTCTTGGTATACAACTTCAGACGACCCATTATATGTGTCATAGCTAGGAAAAGTTCCCGTATTGAAAATGTCTTCTTGCATTCCAAGCACATCTGATACTAATTTATTTTCACTATTGCAATTATATTCTGCATTTGGAATTTTGACCACTTTAGTTTTTTCATTTGAAGAAGTATACTTTATTGTGCTTCCATCTGAATCTTTAATGATTAGTTCATTCGGAATATTTTCCCCATATGAAGAAATTAGTTCTTTCATTTCGGTAAATTTATCTTGAATTTCATTCGACTTAACTGCCACAGTCATTAATGCCCTTACATCAACATCAAGAATCTTATTTTGAAATGCTTTTTTATTAGCTACTATTTCTTTATCTGAATATGGAGTTAGACCTTTAGTGTTAAATGTAATCTGTTCTTCAACTAAATATTCCATAAGTTCATCAAGATAATAATAATATTTTGCTTGGTCATAACTAAATCCTTCTTCGTCCATCATTTCTGATATTTCATTTTGATCAAGTTTAACTTTTGATAAATGATTTTTTACTCTGTTTATTTTTGCAC
>JAWSUU010000032.1:0-17836 GCA_033549325.1 Bacillota bacterium
GTATAATTACTGATTATTTGCTTGATTGGCATATTAATGAAAGGCGGGAAGAATTAACTGAAGATTCTAAACGGATAGCTGATGATATCAGCTATTATTTAAGTGTCTATGATTCATCTATTTATAAAACATATTTAAAAAGTGTAGCTAATAAATATGGTGATACTTTAAATTCTAGAATAATAATTTTAGATGAAGAAAAAAGAGTAGTAGCTGATTCAAATGACGAATTTAATTTTTCTACACTTGAATTATTAGAAATCGAAGAATCTTTACAAGGAGAAATATCATCAAATAATTATTACTTTAGTGATATTGGGAATGTTATGTACATAGGATATCCGGTAATTTTTGAAGATGAGATAAATGGATCTGTATTTATATCTGAATCTATAAACAACTTATATGAAAAAGTAAATTCCTTAATCTATAAAATAAAGGTGCTAATTATTGTTATCTCTTTTCTTATTATTGTAGGACTGTACTTTTTAACGTATTTTTTCTTAAAACCTATCAATAAATTTTATCCGGCAATAGAAAACATAAAAAAAGGTGATTTAGGACAGAAGGTAAACATAAAAACCAGAGACGAATTTAATCTTTTAGGGGAAGCATTCAACAGCATGACGGTAAGGTTAAATGAAGTGGATGAACAGAGAGAAGCTTTTGTAGCAAATGTTTCTCACGAACTAAAAACACCTCTAGCATCAATCAAACTTCTGACAGAAAATCTATTGCTTCAAGAAAATATAGAGAAGAAAGTATACAGAGAATTTCTAGAAGATATAAACGATGAAATAGATAGATTAAATAATATAGTTACAGAATTACTATCATTAGTAGATTTAGATAAAAACAAATTAAAATTAAACTATCAAATAACTTATTTAAATTATATTTTAGAAAAAATAATAGAACAATTGAATCCTTTAGCTAAAGAAAAAAATATTAAATTAGTCCTTGAAGAAAAAGATAGAATACAAATAAAAATGGATAAAGATAAAATAAAACAAGCTATAATAAACGTAGTACATAATGCAATTAAATACAGTGAAGAAGATACTGTCGTGAAAGTATCACTTTACTCAGATAAAAGTTATGCAACTATTAAAGTAAGTGATACTGGTTTTGGAATTCCAAAAGAAAGTATACCATATATTTTCGATAGATTTTACAGAGTTGATAAAGCTCGATCTAGAAAAACCGGTGGAACAGGACTTGGTTTATCAATTTCTAAACAGATAATTAATATGCATCACGGTACTATAAATGTAAAAAGCAGAGTAGGAAAAGGTACAACCTTTTATATAAAAATACCTTTAGAGGAATAGAGTGTGATTTTATGAAAAAATACACAATAATAATAATAATAATCTTAATATTAACATCTTCATGTACAGCAACTGAAGAAGAAAGTAATGTAACTAAAATTTTGCCCTATAATGAAGAGAAAGATAAACAGGATATAGTTCAAATTTATCTACCAAATAGAAATCTATCCTGTGTTATTAACGAGCTAACTACTATTAGAGATATTACCAATGATACCTATATCGATCGAGTACTAGAAACTACAATAACTAGAAGCTTAGAATCCAATAGTTTTATAGATATGAATATACTAAATATTTTAAAAACAGACATAGTAGATGAAACAGTTTTTTTAACTATTGAGTGGAAAGAAAATATCTATCTAAATGAAGAAGAAGAATGTTTAGTTCTCTATTCTTTAGTAAATACTGCTGCATCTATGGATGGAATACAATTCGTAAAAATTATAAACGGAGACAAGAATTTTTTCTATAATAAATACTATATAGGAGAAGCCTTAAGTCCTAGCAATACAATTTTGTATAAAGACTACGTAAAACCTATAAATACAATTGATGATTTGCTTTATAATTACTTTAAAGATAGAAATGTATTTGGTGAATCTTCTGAAGAAGCTGTTAAATTTCTCGATGAAAATATTTCTCAATATATAGGATACAGTATAAAAAACTTTAACTATAATCAGTATAATACCCTTTTAACAGTAAACATAGAAGTTGTTTTCTATAATGATAGCTATATTAGAGAAGACAGGCATTTAAGCTTTTTGCTCGAATATATAAACGGCAAATTTAGAATAAGAGAAATTTACGAGTTATAATTGACAAATATATACAGGTATGATATTTTAAATCAAGAACCTTTAAGATAGTACGAGATACTATAAAGGAGAATATTATGAAAGCATTAAATTTGTGGGAAAATTATATAAATAATTATGAGATATCACAGTACCTTTGTACTGAGATGTCTCTTTTTTTTGAGGAGGAAATATGGAAGGAAAACTAATTTTAGAAAACGGAATTGTATTAAAGGGGAATGCCTACGGATACAGCGACACAAGAATTGGAGAAGTAGTTTTTAATACAAGTATGACTGGTTACCAAGAAATCTTAACAGATCCGTCTTACTACGGACAAATCGTTGTAATGACCTATCCTCTAATTGGAAACTACGGTATTAATTTTTCCGATTTACAATCGGATAGTGTCAAAGTTAGTGGATTAGTAGTAAGTGAAAATTGCTATCATCCCAGTAACTTCAGAAAGGAAATGGATTTAAGTAAATACCTGGAGATAGAAAAAACTTTTGGCTTAGAAAATATTGATACAAGATATCTTACAAAAACCTTAAGAAAAGATGGAACAGTAAATGGTATTCTAACTAAAGAAGATTTATCAGAAGATGAAATCAATTCAATGTTTAAAAATTTTAATAAAAAAGACTTTGTTAAAAATGTAAGCACAAAAAAAGAGTTTGAATTTTCAACAGGAGACATCAAACTGGCAGTAATAGATTTTGGAGTAAAAAATAATATCTTAAAAGAATTTAAAAAAAGAAATTGTCATATTAAAGTATATCCCTATGATACAAAATCTGAAAGAATTTTATCTGATAATCCTGATTTGATATTTTTATCTAATGGTCCTGGAGATCCAAAAGATTTAAAAACTTCTATACAACAAATAAAAAGTCTTATTGGCAAAATACCAATTGTAGGTATATGTTTAGGCCATCAATTATTATCACTATCAATAGGAGCTAACACTGAAAAAATGAAATACGGTCACAGAGGTGGAAATCATCCGGTTAAAGACCTAAAAAAGAATAAGATATTTATCACATCTCAAAATCATGGATATATAGTTGAAGAAGCTACATTACCTGAAAATGTAGAAATAACTCATAAAAATTTAAACGACAATACTGTAGAAGGACTTGAAAGTAGAGAAATGAAATTTAAAAGCATTCAATATCACCCGGAAGCTTCACCGGGACCGGTAGAATCAGATTATATCTTTGATGAATTTATTAATTTTTATAGGAGGTATTATGCCAAAAAATAATAATATAAAAAAAGTTCTTGTAATAGGTTCAGGACCAATAATAATAGGACAAGCAGCGGAATTTGATTATTCCGGAACCCAAGCCTGTAAAGCACTTAAAGAAGAAGGAATTAAAACTATTTTAATAAACAGCAATCCAGCAACAATAATGACAGATAAAGATATTGCAGACAAAGTTTATATAGAACCTTTGAATAGTGAAACAGTAGAAAAAATAATAATAAGAGAAAAACCTGATAGCCTACTTCCTAATATGGGGGGACAAACAGGTCTTAATTTAGCAGTAGAATTATACGATAAAGGAATTTTAGATAAATACAATGTTAAAATAATAGGCACAAGTATAGAAAACATAAAAATCGGTGAAGATAGAGAAAAATTCAGAAAACTTATGAAAATAATTGGTGAGCCTATTATAGATAGTGCATCAGTATCAAATCTGGAGGAAGGATTTAAAACAGCTAAAACAATTGGCTATCCTTTAATTGTTAGACCGGCATATACATTAGGAGGTTCCGGCGGGGGTATAGCTGAAAATGAAGAAGAATTGAAAAAATTCATAACAAAAGGGTTGAATCTCAGTTTAAATAATCAAGTGCTGTTAGAAAAAAGCGTCAAGGGATATAAAGAAATAGAATACGAGGTAATGAGAGATAACTCAGGAAACTGTATAAATGTTTGTAATATGGAAAACATAGACCCTGTAGGCGTGCACACCGGAGACAGTATAGTAGTTGCACCTTCACAAACCTTATCAGATATTGAATATCAAATGTTGAGAACTGCATCATTTAAAATAATAGATGCAATAGATATTAAAGGCGGCTGTAACGTTCAAATAGCATTAAATCCACATAATTTTGAGTATAAAATCATAGAGATAAATCCCAGAGTTAGTAGATCTTCAGCTTTAGCATCAAAAGCTACCGGTTATCCTATAGCAAAAGTTGCAACTAAAATAGCTCTTGGATATGACCTTGATGAAATTGAAAACTCTGTAACTAAAAAAACCAAAGCTTGTTTTGAACCTGTATTAGATTATGTTGTAACGAAAATACCTAAATGGCCTTTTGATAAATTCAAAAAAGCGGATAGACACTTAGGTACTCAAATGGCAGCAACAGGAGAAGTTATGGCAATAGGAAAAAACTTTGAATCTTCTTTATTAAAAGCTATTAGATCCTTAGAAAACAACCAATTCACCCTAGAGCATAAGGATTATACAGAATTAAATATAATTGAACTTAAAGAAAGATTGTTTAAACCCCACGATGAACTTATTTTTGTAGCTTCGGAGTTGCTGAGAAGAGGTTATGCAATAGATAAAGTTCATGAATTTACAGGAATTGATAAATTCTTTGTTCATAAGTTAAATAATATAGTAATAGAAGAGGAAAATTTAAAAACCAAAACTATTCAAGATATAAATTATAACTACTTAAGAAAAATAAAAAAACTTGGATTTTCTGATAAAGGAATAGCCCAGCTGATTAAAGGAAATCAACTAGACATATTAAATCTTAGAGAAAAATACAACATAATACCAAGTTATAAATATGTAGATACATGCAGTGGTGAATTTGAAGCGGTATCACCATATTATTACTCAACTTACGAAGAATTCGACGAAGTAAAAGTATCAAATAAGAAAAAAATTATAGTTATTGGATCAGGACCAATTAGGATAGGACAGGGAGTAGAATTTGATTACTGTTGTGTTCACGGGGTAAACGCACTAAAAAAACAGAACATTGAATCAATAATAATTAATAATAATCCCGAGACTGTAAGTACAGATTTTGATGTATCGGATAAATTATATTTTGAACCCTTAACTGAAGAAGATGTATATAATATAATCAAAAAAGAAAAACCGGATGGAGTTATATTACAATTTGGTGGACAAACTGCCATCAAACTTGCAAAATTTATTGACTCCTTAGGAGTTAATATTTACGGGACAAGCTGGAAACATATTGATACTGCCGAAGATAGAGAAAAATTTGATAACATGTTAGAAAAATTATCAATCAAAAGACCTATTGGAAAAGGTGTTACATCGTTAATAGAAGGATTAGAAATAGCCAATAAAATAGGATACCCACTACTTGTTAGACCCTCATATGTTCTTGGAGGTCAAGGTATGGAAATAGCCAGTAACGATGATGAATTAACTCAACATTTCAATGAAGCATATAAAGTAGATAAAGAAAACCCAATCCTTATTGATAAGTATTTAAATGGAATAGAAGTTGAAGTTGATGCTATTTCAGATGGAGAAAATATAATAATACCGGGTATTATGGAGCACTTAGAAAAAGCAGGAGTTCATTCTGGTGATAGCATTTCAATATATCCAAATATTTCCTTAAACAAGAATTTGGAAAAAGAAATTGAAAGTATTACAAAAAGTATTGCTATAGAATTAAATATAAAAGGGATAATAAATATCCAGTTTATAATCAGCAATGGAGAGCCCTATGTGATAGAAGTTAACCCTAGATCAAGTAGAACAGTTCCATATATAAGTAAGGTAACAAAAATCCCTATGGTAGAATTAGCAGTAAGAGCAATGCTAGGTGAAAAATTAAAAAATTTAGGATACGACTACGGGCTACAAAAGAAAATCAAAGGTTATACAGCAAAAGTACCGGTATTTTCATCTCAAAAAATAGAAAATATTGAAATTAGTTTAGGACCTGAGATGAAGTCCACAGGGGAAGCATTAGGTATACACGATACATATTTGGGAGCTTTATATAAGGGTTTGATTGGAGCAGATATAAAAATACCTGATAAAAACCTACCGATTTTATGCACTGTGAAAGACGAAGATAAAGAAAGTCTGCTTAATATAGCAAAAAGATTTAAAAAATTTGGATATAATTTTTATGCAACAAAAGGTACTACAGAATATCTTGGAAAAAATAACATAAAGTCCACAGTCGTTAAAAAAATAAGTGAAGAAAGACCAAATATTATAGATGTAATCAAGTCAGGTAAAATATGTATGGTAATAAATACTCCTACAAAAGCAAACAGTTCACTAACAGACGGATTTAAAATAAGAAGAGCCGCTGTAGAATCCAATATACTAACACTAACTTCTTTAGATACTGTTTATGCACTTTTAGTGGTAATGGAAGCTAATATTGATAAAAAGGAACTAAATATAGTTGAATTAGGTGAAATAATAAAATAAGATTTTATAACTTGTAATACAATATTTCATATGTTATAATTTAGATTCTTGAGGGAATAGATGAGTGCTGGTGTGCTTCCTGGTCTTCAAAACCAGTGTGGGGCGTTCGAAGCGTCCCGGGTGGGTTCGATTCCCACATATTCCCGCCATAAGTAATTTCAAAGCCTTCGGGCTTTTTTCTTTTTGTAAAATTTATTAGGAAATAAATGGAAATTTTTAATTCGCAAACATATTGCAAACCATAGATTATTTAAACATCTTTTTTTCGAGCTTTTGAGTAGCTTCTAAGTTTAATTCATTCAGTACATGAGAGTATATATCCATAGTAGTTGATATGTTTGAATGTCCTAATCTTTTGCTGGCTACTTTAGCCGGAACACCGCTACTTAACATCATAGTTGCATTTGTATGTCTTAGATCATGAAGTCTTAATTTCTCGAAGTTATTATGTTTTATGAAATATCTGAATCTATGAGAAAAGTTTCTAGGGTTCATAATCTCTCCATTAGGTTCAGTGAATATAAAACCAGTATCTTTGTAATCCTTAATCAATAGCTGATTTTCTTTATTTTCTATCTTTTTCTTTTTTAAAAGCTTTATGACGCGATCTGAAAGAGGAAGGGTTCTTGCACTAGTTTCATTCTTTGGATCCTTTACAATTATATCTCCATTTGTGGTTTGAACTACATTTCTTTGAATTGATACAGTCTTATTAATAAAGTCAATATCAGTCCATTTAAGCCCTAATAACTCGCCTCTTCTAAGCCCTAAGGATAGAAGGCATACTACAGGTATGTAAAGGTCGTTCTTTTCTAATTTAGCTAATAATTCTTTTATCTCATCGGGATCCAGTACCCTACCTTTGAATTTATTTTTAGGTTTAGGAGCATTAACAAGATCACATGGGTTTCTATATATCATCTCCCATTTCCTGGCATCTTCTAAAGCTTTTCTTAATAGTCTATGATGGTGAAGTAATGTTCTACTGGATAACTCTTTTCTAGAGTAGTATCTTTGGATAGTTAGCGGTTTGAGTTCTGATAGTTTTATATCTCCTATAGCTGGAACTAAGTGTTTATCAATAATTGTTTTATAACCTGAAATAGTCGTAGGAGATAATTCATCTGTTCTGCCTTCTAGCCAACTCTCAAGATACTCTTTTAAAGTAGAATCATCTGGAATGACTAAAGTTCCTTTATTTATTTCATTCAATATTTTAATCATTTCTTTTTCAGCTTCATCTTGAGAATCATAACCGGAGTACCATTTCTGTGTCCTTTTACCGTTTATTCTAGGTAGTTCTACAACAAAACACCACTTAGAACCTCTTTTTCTTACGTGACCTCTCATAATTTCACCTCCTTACATCATTAAAATTTAGTCCCAACTATATAACCCTTCCAATTATTTTTACATCTAAAACAAATAAGTATTTTTTACTATACTCAAACTATTTAATTAGATTTGCACGCTTAATCAACTGTTCAGATAAATCATAGATATCATCTAACTTTTCTAAATTATATTTAACTTTTTCATTTTCTTCGTCAGGAATTTTAATATAACTGCTTCTTTCCTTTAGATATACTCTACAGACCCAACATGTTACTTTATCATCTATAAGTATCCCAAAATAGCTTAAGGTATCTTTATAAGAAATACGAGAAGGATCTATTGTATCTCTCAATATTGATTTAACTATGTAAAAAGATTCAATTTCATCATCAGTTGTATCAATTCTGCTTGAAGGATCTAAGTCTTCAACTGAAGGTTTTTCTTCACTTATTGCTTCTGATTCGATATCATCATCTTCATTACTTTTTAGTGCTATCTGGATTTTATCATTTACTAAATCATTTATATAACTTGTAAGAGATCTCTTTAGAATTGGTTTGTATCTATCTACAATGTTTTGAGTCTTAACGCCATCATAGACACCTTGATTTAAAATATATCTAGTAAAATCATCTGAAGGACTTGTGAACTCTTCTCTAATAACGCCTCTTATTAAACCCATATATTTTAGTTCTGCAGCTGTATCGATTATATGATTTAAGTCAAAGTTATCTTTGTGGAATTTTTTAAGCTCTGGAATTTGAGCATCTTTTAATTCAATCATGTCAATTTCCAAGAAAGGCTTTTCATCCATCTTATTAGGTTCATCTAAATCTGTGTAAAATCTGTAGATAACACCATTTGTAAGTATAGCAAACTTAGCTTTGGTAGTTCCGAAGTATCTAAATAATTGAGAGTCATGTTTAGACAATTCTTCCTTAATTGATTTGCATTCAATCAAAATAACAGGCTCTTTATTTTGTAGAATTGCATAATCAATTTTCTCACCTTTTTTTATACCTACATCTGCTATGTACTCCGGAGTAAATTCTGTTGGATTAAATACATCATAGCCAAGAATTTGGAAAAAAGGCATTATTATAGATGTTTTAGTCGCTTCCTCGGTTAAGATTCCTTCCATAATTGATTCTGTCCTCTTTGCAAAAGTTTTAATTTGTTCTTCAAAACTCATCGTATATTCCTCCTTTAGATTTATTAAAATTTAGCTCTTAATTCAATAACTTTTCCTATTATCTTAATCGGTAATTCTACTATTTGTTTACTATTGTAAAATTTAGGAGAGTAAACTTGTGGGTTAGTACCTACAAGCATAATACCATTATCTTCCTTCATTACCTTTTTAACAGTAGCATCAGATCCGTTTACAATTACTACACCAATTTCTCCAGATTCGATATCTTCTTGTTTTCTTACTATAACAACATCACCCTCAGAGAACTTAGGTTCCATACTCTCACCTTTAATTCTTAAAGCAAAAAACTCACCTGTTGATGACAATTCAGAGGAGATCTCCTCATAATCTTCTACATCTTCAACTGCTTCTATTGGTATTCCTGCTGCTATAGTTCCCAGTACAGGTATTTTTACGCCTTTTGTTTTTTCTTTGTCCCTTAAGACATCCTCACGTTCAACACCTCTAAATTCTAGGTAAGCATCAATCATTTCGTTTTCATCATAACCTAGTTCTTGGTAGTGCTCTAATAATTGTAAAGGTATATCATTTAGCGCGCGATCACCTAGAACTAATTTAGCAATTGTGATACCAAAAATCTCACAAATATTTTTCAATAAATTTTTACTTATAGGTTCAATACCGCTTTCATAGGCAGCAAGTTCACTTTCTGGAATCCCTAACTCCTGAGATAATTCTTTCAATGAGTAGCCTTGAAGCTCTCTTTCTTTTTTTATTCCATTTCCTACACCTATAATACCCCAGCCCATTAAATAAGCAGGTGTAGTTTTTAAAACTTTAGCTAGTGGCTCTAATACCGTAACGGGGAAGTTTTCTATTTCATTATTTTCATAACGATAAATTGTTGCTCGATTTTTACCGAGTTTTTCAGCTACTTCTTCAACACTATATCCTAATTCTTTTCTTCGCTGTTTAATCCTATCACCAATTTTCATATTAATAACACCTTTCTATTTAATTAATTTTATTATAATACTAAAGTCGCATATTTGCAATAACAAATTGCGTATTTTTATTAAAATTATCATAATATGCGAAAAAAACTATTGACATCCAATTATGTATGTGCTAACATTTAGATAGTCGCATTCAAAGCGAATTAAATTAAAAGGAGGTAGATTCATGGTAAATGTCAATAAATTAAAGGGCAAAATAGTAGAATGTGAAATGAATATATCGGATCTTGCTTTAAAGATAGGAGTGGATAGAGCTACTCTTTATCGTAAGTTTAACAATGACGGTGAAACTTTTACCGTTAAAGAAGTAGATATGATAGCTAAAGAGCTAGATTTAGATTTAAAAGAGTTTAATTCTATTTTTTTTAGCCAATATGTCGCATAATATGCGAATTAAATAAAACAGGAGGTACAAGAGATGGAGGAAATTAAATTAGAAGAAACTAAACAAGTAGAAACAAAAGAAGAAATTAAAGAAAATGCGGCTTACACATTTGAAGAAGTCATGAAAGTAATGGGACTTGGTTCTACAAAGACCTACGAAATTTTAAGAAATAAAAATCTTAGGTCAAGAAAGATAGGAAACAAATATTTAGTTTTAGGTAAATGGATATTAGATTTCATTGAGGGAAAAAATGAAAACTAAAACGCTAATCATAATAACGCTTTTAATAATACTAATAACAGGAGGTGTAGTATATGGACAAGGAGGAATTCAACAAGATACAGATAGAATCAATCAGGAAATATATGAAAAATTCAGCAAAGAATACGAAATTAAGTCGAAACCTATCAATATTACAAGTAGTAATAACTATAATGATTTGGATAATGATAACAACAAAATAACCGCTGTAGAACACAAAATCTTAATCAAGATCACATACTTAGAAGCAAGAGGAGAATCACTGGAAGGTAAAACAGCAGTAGTAAGGACCATACTTAACAGAGTTGAGTCGAAAGATTTTCCAAACAGTATTGAAGAAGTAATATACCAACCTGGACAGTTTCAACCAGCTAAGTATTTAGGGGAGGTGGAAGTAGAAGAAGAATATTTAGAAGAAATTGAACAATCTATAATAGCTGCATTAGAGAGTGAAGGGGAAGAATTATATTTTGTTAATCCGGAGTATGCAAACCAAAGCAGTTATAACTGGATGAGTAACAATTTGACATTCTTATACAGAGAAGGAAATCATGAGTTTTATAAGTAGGAGGTAGATATGATAGGAGAAAAAAAGGAAATTGAAAGTATATTTGTATTTAGCACTAAAGATAAAAATATTGTAGAAAAGAATAGAGATAAGGTGATTATTGAGCCCGCATAATAGATTAATCTAAATTATTATTTGTACTTTTATCAGGATTAGAAACGGGTGTCGCCACACCATTTATGTTTCTTATATGGTAATTATCGTAATTACCTTTCTTGATTTCATCAACAAATTGACTGCGAGTCATTGATTTACCAGTGTAGTTATTCTTAAATTTAAGGTTTCTACCAGTATCACTTTCTTTAGTCACAGAAATTTTCTTTCTTGCTATATTAATCACCTCGTATTATTATAGCGGGCTCGAAAAAATTATATCACATTGAAATTAAAAATTACAGGAGGTAAAGAATGAAAGTAAATTTAGAACTTACAATATTAGAAGCAAAGAAGTTATACGAAAGCGGAATAATGGACCAGTTAGACAAAGTGGTAAGAGGTGTTAATACAACACCAAAACAAGGCACTAAAGCTACAGTTAAAACACCTGTTAAAAAGGAAGATAAATCTAAGGAAGAACCAGTTCCAGAACCCGATCCAGTGAAGGAAGAAGTAAAAACAGATTACACACTAGAAGAAGTAAGAGCCAAGTTCACAGAGCTTAACTCGGTTAAGAACAGACCTAAGCTTAAAGCTATCCTTGAAAAATACGGAGTTGGAAAGGTGACTGAATTAGAAGAGAAGGTTTTTGTTTCAGTTATGGAAGATCTGGAGAAAATATAATGAGAAAACATGCAATATTATCTGCATCAGGGGCATCAAGATGGTTAGCTTGTCCTCCCAGTGCAAAATTAGAGGAGGAGCTCCCTGACAAGACAAGTGTCTATGCAGAAGAAGGGACAGCAGCTCATACCTATGCTGAAATAATGCTTAGAACAATAATAGGAGGTAATGATGGCGGAGACATATTAGATGCACAGCAGTTTGAAGAAAATAACGAGTATTACAGCGAGAGTATGGGTGACTATATAAATAGATATACAGACTTTGTAATGGAGAAGTATAACGAAGCTTTAAGCAGGAGTAAAGATGCAAAGCTAATGCTGGAACAAAGATTAGATTTTTCAAGATGGGTTCCAGATGGATTTGGTACAGGAGATACTGTTATAATTTCCGACGGTATTTTAGAGATCATAGATCTTAAATACGGCAAAGGTGTTCAAGTAGAATCAGAAAACAACAGTCAAATGAAACTATATGCTTTAGGGGCTCTTAATGAGTACGACTTCTTATATGACATCAACGAAGTGAGAATGACTATCCACCAGCCAAGACTAGATCATGTATCAACTAGCTCTTTAAAACCTGAAGAATTAATGGCATGGGGAAATAATACAGTACAGCCAATAGCAGATATGGCCATAGAAGGTAAAGGTGAATTTAAAGCAGGAGACCACTGCAGGTTTTGCAAGATAAGAAGTACCTGCAGGGCAAGAGCCGAAAAGAATTTAGAATTAGCTACATATGAATTTAAAGAGCCACCGACATTAAGTGTTGATGAAATAGGAAAGGTCCTAGAAAAAGCTGCAGAATTAAAAAACTGGGCCAAAGATATAGAAAAATATGCTTTGAAAGAAGCAGAGAAAAAAGGAACCAAATTCCCTGGTTGGAAATTAGTTGAAGGTAGAAGCAGAAGAACTTATACAGATGAAGATAAAATAGCAGATGTTCTTAAGTCTAAAAGATACAGAGTTAAAGACATTTATAAGCCACAACAGCTAATAGGTATTACAGCAATGCAAAAGCTCTTAGGCAAGAAAAAGCTAGGAGATTTAATTGGAGATTACATTGTTAAGCCAGCCGGAAAACCAACACTAGCACCGGAAAGTGACAAGAGACCAGAGCTTAACTTAGTAGAAGATGAATTTGATTACAAACAAAAATAAAACTAAAAGGAGAATTAAAATATGAAAGCGATATTAAAAAACGAAACTAAAGTAGTAACAGGAAAGGTAAGATTATCATACGCAAATCTATTTGAGGCAAAGAGTATTAACGGGAGTGATCCAAAGTATTCCGTATCATTGATAATTCCAAAGAGTGACAAACAGATGTTAAAGGTTATCCAAGAAGCAGTTGAGAATGCTAAGGAAAGAGATAAAGGTAAATGGAATGGTAAAGTACCAGCTAACTTAAAAACACCTTTAAGAGACGGAGATTTTGAAAGACCAGATGACGAAGCATATGCAGATAGCTATTTCCTAAATGCTAACTCTACTAAACCACCAATGGTAGTTAGCACTGAAATGGATAGCATATCAGGTAAAGCAATAAGACTTGGACAAGAGGATGTATACTCTGGATGTTATGCAAGAGTAAGTGTTAATTTCTACGGATTCAACGTATCAGGAAACAAAGGAATAGCATGTGGACTTGGTAATGTTCAGAAGGTAGATGATGGTGAGAGACTAGGAGGTGGTTCTACTGCTGAAGAAGATTTTGAATATGATGAGGTAGATACTGAAGATGATTTTCTAGGATAGGAGGAAATTATGTTTCAAATTAGCGATAAGATAAAAGTAAAAATAGGGAATGGTTTATTGGAACTACCGGGAAAAATTATAAGTGTATCAACAGATCATACCTATTCTGTTAAAGCGAAACTAAAAGATGGTAAAAAAGTAGTAATGCACAGACTAAAGGAAGAGGACCTAAAGCCGGACATAGTACCTATATTAAATGATTTATTAGATAAAGTGCTGGAAGGTAAGGTAGAACACCTTAAAGAAGTTAAAGAAGCTAAAAGAGTAGTAGAGATGGTGATAGATAATGATTAACTTTACAGCTGAGTATAGAAGATCAGGAAAGACAAATATAGTTTTTTATCATTACCTTCAGCATCTTATAGCTGATGAAGCAGTAAGACTAAGCTACGATCATCCAGAGTGGACAGCAGAAGAATGTTTAGAAGAAGCTAAAAGTATTATTAAAGAAATTTATAATTAATAACAGGCCACAACACGAGTAGCTTAACATAAGTGTTAATCTTTTAAAATAAATATAGTGACATGTATTTGTTCAAAAGCTGTAGCTACTCGTGTTTTATTTATAGGAGGCAATATGAATAAAAGAGTAAAGATATTAAAAGAGACTATCAATAAACTAGGTATCGCTGAAAAAGATATATCAAAAAAAACTAACATAAAAGAAGAAAATATAACAGCTAAACTAAATGGAACCGAAATAATGAGCTTATTAGATTTTCATAAAATAGTAAATGCTTTGAATATGCGTAGAACATTAAAACATGAAATGATAGATAGAATGTTTAAAAATTAGGAGGTATGTATGATAGGAGGTTTAATATCAGGATTACTATTTGCTTGGATTCTTCAAGGATTAGAGTTTGATATAGGCTATAAGATTTTAGAGATGTTAACTATAAGCAGTTATTATTATTATCCGTTCTTTGGGTTTTTAGGACTTATAGGTGGACTAATAAAAGGAGATGATTAAATGATAAAAAGTGAGATAAGTCAAATATTAAATGATATAGAGAATATGTTTACAACTAAAAACGATCAGTACGGAAGCAAGCAGGAACAGGATGAGTTTTATAATTTTAGACAGCAGGCTCTAAGGACTTTTGGTAATGATGATCCAGAGAGTATGTATAAGATACTTAAGATATTAGTTGATAAGCATTTAGTAACCTTAAATAAAAATGGATTAGATGATAGTAATTTTGAAGAAAGATGTATTGACGTTATTGTTTATCACATCATTGCTATTTTCATGCATAGGCTGAAAAACGAAAAAGCTAAAGATAATACGAAAATGAAAATAAGAATAACCTCCTATAAGCCCAGCGGAAAATATTACACTGAAGAAATTGTTGAAAAAGATGAGGATATGTATCTATTTGAAGATAGATTTAAAAGGCTTGTTGCAAATAATATGTACACATGCCCCGGCGGTTTTGTGACAGTTGAAGATGTAGATTATCCTAGTCAAAGCTTTCACGGGGCACTATATAAGTACGAGGATCTAATTGAATTTAAGAATAAAGAATATGATGCGATAGTAATTACCGATAAAAATGATGTAGTACTAGCGATTATAGATGATGAAAAAATAGTTGAACAGAGCGGGGGTCAAGTAGATTTAATAAAGGAGACCAAAAATGACGATTAAAAAGATAGATAAATTGAATGCATTAATAGATAAAGTTAAAGGTGCTACTTTTGGGGAAAGATTGAAAAAGGCAAGAGAGTTGATAGAGGAGGAAGAAAAAGATGGATCAGAGAAAGATTAAAAGATTTATTAATAGTAAAAATAATGGAGTCTTAGGTATAGATAAAGGATACATGATAGATGGGTATGTTATAAAGACAATAAATCATTGGAAAATAGAAGATAGTTTGAAAAAAGTATACCCAGATTACAAGCCTGGTGAGACAGATGTTTATATTAATGGAAAAAAATCGAATGCAAACTGCGGAAGAGGTAAGGGGATAATCGAAGCTTTACATAAAACACTAAAAGAAACTAAACAAAATATAGATAAACTGGATAAGCTAGAAGATACTGGTGTTAATATAGATTCCTATTTGAAAGGTGAAGATGCAAGAGTATACAAGAACACTAAAACAGGAGAACTCATAATGCTCCAGGAATGGTATACAGATGCTTTTGGGTTGAATGAAAAAGATTTGTATAGAACTGAAATATTAGGAGGCACACCTATTGATCCAGTAGTATTTTACGACAATGTAACAGAACAGATATATTGCTTGATTTTACCAATTAGACCTGCTATGAGCGATGGAGAGTATGTTATTTTAACAGAGGTTAATTATGTAATTGATAACTATAAGGAGGAATAGTATGACTGTTCTTTCAATAGACATAGAATCATACAGTGATATCAGCTTAAGAAAGTGCGGAGTATATAAGTATACGGAATCTCCTAGTTTTAAAATTCTCCTATTTGGTTATGCTTTTGACGATGATCCAGTAGAATTAATAGATTTAGCTAACGGTGAAAAACTACCTAAAGAGGTTATGGAAGCCCTAGTTGATAAGGATGTAACTAAAGCCGCTTTTAATGCACAGTTTGAAAGAGTGTGTATCAATAGACATTTCAATTTAGATACTGCTAACTGGTGGTGCACTATGATTCAGGCTTTATCTTTAGGTTTTCCCGGAAGTCTTGAGAGTGTTGGTAAGGCTATAGGATTAGAGCCGGATAAACAGAAGTTAAGGACAGGTAAAAAGCTGATTAGGTTGTTCAGCATACCTAAGAAAATAACAAAGAGTGATCAGATATCAATGGTTAAGAAAAAGAGGGTTTACACGAAAGAGGATAAACCTAAAGAATGGCAGCAGTTTATTGATTACTGCAAACAGGATGTAGAAGTTGAAAGAGACATAAGAAAAAAATTAGATAGGTTTAAATTTCCTGATTTTGAAAGAAGGCTTTATGCACTGGATCAAAAGATTAATGATGCAGGTGTGTTAATAGACATAGAAATGGCCCAAAATGCTATTGATATCGACTCAACTCAAACTGAAAAATTTACTAACATATATAGAGAAGTTACAGGATTAGAGAACCCAAACAGTGTTGCTGAAATAAAAAAATATATAAAGAAAAGAACAGGATCTACTATTAAAAGCATTACAAAGAAAAACATAGACATATTAAAGGAAGATTTTAGCGGCTTTAAGGATATAACAACAGCTCTTGATATTAGGTCCAAGTTATCTAAAACATCTATTGCCAAGTATCAAAAGATGGTAGAGGTTCCGGGGGATGATAATAGAGCCAGAGGACTATTACAGTTTTACGGAGCTAGTCGCACTGGGCGGTGGGCCGGGAGATTAATACAGCTCCAAAACCTACCTCAAAACCACATTGATGATTTAGACACTGCAAGAAAAGCTGTTAAGACAGGAGATTTAGAACTTTTGGAAATGATTTATGACGATCCTTCAGAGATACTAAGTCAGTGTATACGTACAGCTATTATCCCGGCCGAAGGTAAGAAATTTGTAGTCAGTGACTTTAGTGCTATAGAAGCAAGAGTCTTATCATGGCTTGCAGGAGAAAAATGGAGACTGGATGTATTTAACTCCCACGGCAAGATATATGAAGCATCAGCATCAGCTATGTTTAAAGTGCCAATAGAAGAAATCACTAAAGGCAGTCCTCTAAGACAGAAAGGTAAAATATCAGAATTAGCGTTAGGCTACGGTGGATCTGTCGGTGCTCTTAAACAAATGGGAGCTTTAGATCGAGGACTTAAATTAGAAGAATTGAAGCCTTTGGTTAACTCCTGGAGAAACTCGAACCCTAGAATAGTTAGGTTTTGGTATGAAACTGAAAATAAGGTAATGGATGCAATAAGGAATAGAGCTTCCATGAGAATTAATGACAAGCTAAGAGCTGAGTATAAAAGCAGTATCTTATTTATAAGATTACCCAGCGGTAGAAAACTAGCTTATGTAAAACCTAAGCT
>JAWSUU010000033.1:0-17656 GCA_033549325.1 Bacillota bacterium
TATCTTCTGCCATTTTTGTTGTCATTCTTTCGTCCTGGAATTCAACTTTTATGTCTATTTCTCTTTTAAGTTTTTCCGTAAATTTTTTGACTTTCTCTCCTTGAATTCCTACGTCACCGTTTAACCTTCTAGGCATTCCGATTACTAAAACATTAACGTCATATTTTTCAATGACCGTTTTTAGAGCTTCAAAATCTTTTTTGTAGCTCTGCCTAAATATTGTGTCCAAACCTTGAGCAGTAATATTTAACGGATCGCTTACTGCTAGTCCAATGGTTTTTTCTCCAACGTCTAGGGCTAGATATCTTTCTTCCATCTCATCTCCTATACTATTTTTATACAAAATTCTTCGCATGCAGAAACGCAATAGCTGCATAGGGTACATTTTTCAAAATCTACCTCTGCTTTGCCATTGACCATTTTTAGAGCATTTTGGTTACATTTTTCAACACATTGTCCGCACCCTTTGCACCAATATGCTATTTTTAATTTCCTTTCTTTTTTATTTATATTATATAATTCATCCTTTAAAATATTATCTTTTTCCAATAAATTAAAGTTGAAATCTATTTCTTCTTTATACCTCATACCTACAGCTATAGAATCAATAAAATCTAAAGATTTTACGTACTTAAGGGATTCTACCGGGTGGCTGCTTAAATGTCCACCACCAAAAGGTTTCATGCTTAATATGAATTTGTTGTAGGTTTTAGCTTTTTTAATACTTTCTTCCATCTGTACTCTGGTACCGTCTGCAATCCCTATACCGTCTATATTAATTATCGGGTGAATTATGTCTATTTCTTCTAAATCTAATATTTCTTCTACACCTTTAATAAAATGAGTAGAGATTCCAAATTTTTTTATTACTCCTTTATCTTTACATTCTAAAAAAAACCTTACTGCTTCATAGTGACCTTTAAAGGTGCTTAGACCTTCCTGTTCATGAAGCATGAAGATATCTACATAGTCGGTATCCATTTCTTTTAGAGCTTTTTCCAGACTTTTTTTCCCGGTTTCCCTATTGTAGGAGTATGACTTAGTTGAAATGAATACTTTTTCTCTGTCTTTATCCTGCAAGAAATTTTTTATTAGACTGTAGTTATCGTAAAGCTCTGCTGTATCGAAAAAATTTATGCCTAGATCATATGCATAATTTAACAGATAAAGTTTTTCTTTCATAGAATAGCTACACTGAAGTTTGCTTAAAGACAAGGTACCGTAGCATATCTTCGATACCTTATTGAATATATCTTCTTTTAGCATTTTTTACTCGTCTTTTAAACTTTTAAGGTAGTGGTTAAGTATTTCTTCAACTAACTCGTCTCTTTCGATTTTCATTACTATACTTCTTGCATTATTGTAGCTTGTAATGTAAGTTGGATCTCCGGAAAGAATATATCCAGTCATTTGACTTACAGGATTATATCCTTTTTCTTCGAGAGCATTATAAACGGTCTTGATTAACTCCCTTACTTCGTTCACATTATCGATGTCAAAGTTGAATTTTGTTGTTTGGTTGTTATCGTTCATAGCTTCACCCCAATTAATAAATTAAAAATATATATAATTTCATCCTCTTAAAATATCATATACTTTTTTAAATGCTTCGTCAATCTTTTCAGGCTTTTTACCACCGGCTTGTGCAAAATCAGGACGACCTCCGCCGCCTCCACCGGTAACCTTGGCAGCTTCTCTTACCAGGTCTCCAGCTTTTATACCTTTTGAAATATTATCTTTAGAAACTCCTGCAACAAATATTACCTTGTCTCCGTTGTGAGATGCTAAAAGTATTACAGCACTGTCTTCTTTGTCTTTGATTCTGTCAGTAATATCTCTTAAAGTATCGTTGTCTGTATCTTTAAATTTGATAGTAAATAGCTTGGTATCTTTTACTTCTTTGAAATCTTTTAAATACTCTGAAAAATTATCTTTAATCATTTCATTTTTTAATTTTTCTATTTCTTTTTCCTTATTCTTTAATTCTTCATTTAAGGATTTAATTCTATCTATTATATTATCTTCTTTAGCTTTTAGTTCAACACTAACTTGCTGTAGATAATCTTCTTTTTCGTTTAGGTATTCCAGGGCTTTATCCGAGGTGTATGCTTCTATTCTTCTAACACCGGAAGCAACGCTGGATTCTCCAACTATTTTAAAGAGACCTATTTTAGAAGTATTGTCTACATGAGTACCACCGCAAAGTTCTCTACTAAAGTTATCTACTTCTATAACTCTAACTTCATCGGAGTATTTAGAGTCGAATAGTGCAACAATATCCTGTTTTTTTGCTTCTTCTAATGTCATAAAGTGTTCTTTAACTTTTTTACTGCTAAATATAACTTCATTTACTCTTTTTTCTATGTTTTTAAGAGCATTTTGACTTATTGCACTAAAGTGTGTAAAGTCAAATCTTAATCTTTTATCATCTACATAGGAACCATTTTGATTTACGTGATCTCCCAGTTCTTCTTTTAAAATTCTATGAAGAATATGAGTAGATGTATGATTAGCTTCAGCTCTTCTTCTTAGAGTTTTATTTAATTTTAGATTAACTTCATCACCAATTTTTATCTGACCTTTAGTATTATCAATAAGATGAAGTATAACTTGGCTTTTTTTAATGGTGTCTACAACATCAGCTGTATTATTTCCAATTTCTACTGTTCCCCTATCACCTATCTGTCCCCCGCCTTCCGGGTAAAATACCGTCTCTAAAGTTGCTATATAACCTTTTGATGTTAGGGTATCAACAGACAGTCCTTTTTCGTCAAATAGGGCAATTACCTTAGATTTTACTGTATCTTCATGGTAGCCTCTAAATTCTGTAGATTTAACATCCTTTACCATAATATTTGATGAATCCCAAATAGATCCTTTTTGACTGCTTCTGGCTTTTCTAGCTTCTTCTTTTTGTATTTCCATAAGCTTTTCAAACTCTGCTCTATCAGTTTTAAGGTTTTTTTCCTGTAAAATCTCTTCAGTTAATTCATATGGGAATCCATAGGTATCGTAAAGTTTAAAGGTGATTTCTCCTGAAATAAAGTCCTCAGCTTTTTCTTTAGCTTTATCTATATATTCATTTAATATATTAAGTCCCTGATTTATAGTCTGCTGGAATTTTTCTTCTTCCAGTTCAACGGTTTTTAATATATTGTCTTTACTTTCCTGAAGCTCCGGATAAGGTTCTTTCCAGAGATTAACTACAAGTTTAGATAAATCTTTAAGTTTATTTCCTTTTATTCCCAAAAGTTTGCAGTGTCTAGATGCTCTTCTTAAAAGTCTTCTAAGAACGTATCCTCTTCCTTCGTTTGAAGGCATAACACCGTCGGCTATTAAAAAGGTTACCGCTCTAATATGATCGCTTATAATTCTAAAGGAAATATCTAAATCAATTTCAGAATTGTATTCTTTTCCACTTATTTTTTCTAATTCTTTAATTAGTGAAAAGAAAGGTTCTACTTCAAATACATTCTCTTTTCCTTGAAGTACTACTGCCATTCTTTCCAGGCCAAGTCCCGTATCTATATTTGGATTTGGAAGAAGATTGTAGTTTCCTTCTTTGTCTTTATCGTACTGAGTAAATACAAGATTCCACACTTCGACGAATCTATCGCAGTCGCACCCCGGCATACAATCATCTAAACCGCAGCCGTACTTTTCTCCTCTGTCGTAGTAAATTTCAGAACAGGGTCCGCTTGGTCCTACTTCCAATTCCCAGAAGTTGTCTTTTTTTCCTAATTTAACTATTCTATTTTCCGGAACTTTTACATCCTCTGCCCATATTTTATATGCTTCTTCATCTTCGTGGTATACAGATACCCAAAGTTTTTCTTTATCTATTTCCATAATTTTAGTCATAAATTCCCATGACCAATTTATTGCTTCTTTTTTAAAATAGTCTCCAAAGGAAAAGTTTCCAAGCATTTCAAAAAATGTACAGTGTCTTGACGTTATGCCTACATTGTCGATATCTCCGGTTCTTAAGCATTTTTGGCAGGTTACAACTCTCGAACTTGGAGGTGTCTCGCTACCGGTAAAATACTTTTTAAGTGGTGCCATTCCTGCATTAATAAGAAGAAGGCTATCGTCGTTTTTAGGTATTAAAGGAAAACTGTGTAAATGTAAATGTTCCTTTTCCTTAAAAAAATCTATATATTTATTTCTAATTGAACTAACAGAATAATCTTTCATAAATTCCTCCCGTAAAAATTTAAACTCGCCTTATAAAGACGAGCATTACTAAAATTATAAATAAAGGATATGCATTTGTCAATACATGTAAATACTACTTGTCTATTATTCCTCCACCTACAAGATAATCATTTTTATAAAATACAAGAGACTGACCTAAGGTAATTGCTCTTACAGGATTTTTGAATTTTATTTTTAAATTTTCTCCCTGTTTTTCAACTGTAATTTTTTCTTCTCTGTGGGAGTATCTAACTTTTGCATCAAATTCTTCTTTTTCAAGGTCTACATCCGGGTTTAAAATGTTGTATTCTCTTAGAATACATTCACTACTGTAGAGATCTTCTTTTAATCCTAAAGTAATATCTTTGTTTTCGTAATTTATATCTATAATGTAGTAAGGTTCTCCTAAAGCTATACCTAAACCTTTACGCTGGCCTACTGTATAGTTTTGTATGCCTTTGTGCTTTCCTAAAATATTTCCATCTTTATCTACAAAATTACCTTCTAAATTTTTATGGATATAGTTCTTTAAAAATTCCTGGTAGTTATTGTCTTTAATAAAGCATATATCCTGACTTTCACTTTTAGAGTGAAAATCTATACCACTAGTGGAAGCTATTTCTCTAGCTTCTGCTTTACTGTCAAGTTCACCGATAGGTAGCATAATATTTTTTAAATTTTCATATTTAATATTATAAAGATAGTAGCTTTGATCTTTTTTGACATTTATAGATTTCTTCACGTAGTACTTATCATTTTCCTTGACCACTCTTCCGTACTGTCCAGTTGCTATTTTTTCTATACCCAGCTTATTCGCAGATTTTAAAAATTCATCGTATTTTATTTCTTTATTGCACTTTACACAGGGATTTGGTGTTTTCCCTTTTTTGTAGTTGTCTACGAAGTCGCTTATTACAAGTTCTTCAAAGGTATCTATATAATCCAGCACGTGAAATTCTATACCTAATTTTTCGCATACTTCTCTAGCATCCTTTATAGTGGCTTCTGCCTTTTCATTGTCTATTACTTTAAAGGTTGCTCCAACAACTTCATAACCCTTTTCTCTCAGTATAATAGCAGCAGCGGTACTATCAATACCGCCGCTCATGCCAAGTAATACTTTTTCTTTTTTAGTGCTCATGTGGATCCTCAGGTTTATAGTTTTCTATGCCTTTAATAGTTTTTCCGGTTTTTTGCGCATAATCATAAAGTGCTGATTTTACAGCCTGTTCTGCAAGTACAGAGCAGTGTACTTTTGCTTTTGGAAGTCCACCTAGGGCTTCTATTACCGCTTTATTTGTAAGAGCTACTGCTTCGTCTATACTTTTACCTTTTATGAGTTCTGTAGCCATGCTTGATGATGCAATTGCTGAACCGCATCCAAAGGTAAGGAATTTCACATCTTCTATTATGTCGTCTTTATTAATCTTAAGATATATTTTCATTATATCTCCGCACTTTGCATTTCCTACTTCTCCAACTCCATCGGCATCTTCGATTTCTCCTACATTTCTAGGATTTTTAAAGTGGTCCATTACTTCTTCTGTATACATGTATTTATTCCTCCCTTTTATTGTATAGTGGTGACATTTGTCTTAATCTCTTAACCACTGTTATTAGTTTTTCTACTGTATAGTCTACATCTTCTTCTGTATTAAAATCTGATAAACTTAATCTTAGGGACCCGTGAGCGATTTCGTGGGGTAGACCTATCGACATTAGTACGTGGGATGGATCTAATGATCCCGATGTACAAGCCGAACCGCTGGATGCACTGATACCTTCCATGTCTAAATATAGTAAAAGAGATTCTCCTTCTATATATTTAAAGGCAAAGTTTACATTTCCCGGTAGTCTTTTTTCCCTGTGACCGTTTAATCTGGCCTCTGGTATTTCTTTTTCTATCTTTTCTATCATTCTATCTCTTAGTTTTGTAAGTTTTTCTCTTTTTTCATCAAAATTGTTGTATGCTATATCTGCAGCTTTTGCTAATCCTACTATTCCCGGTACGTTTTCCGTTCCTGCTCTTAACTTTTTCTCCTGAGCACCACCGTGAATAAGATTGTGTATTCTCGTACCTTTTTTAATGTATAAGGCTCCCACACCTTTAGGTCCGTGTATTTTGTGAGCAGATAAAGAAAGTAAGTCTATATTCATATCTTTAACATCTATTTTTTCATTTCCTACAGCCTGTACTGCATCTGTATGAAAGTATATTTCGTGTTTTTTGGCTATTTCTCCTATTTCTTTTATAGGTTGAATAGTTCCAATTTCGTTATTTGCGAACATTATAGAAATAAGGACAGTATTGTCTTTTATTGAATTTTCAAGCTGCTTTAAATCTATAAGACCATTTTCATCTACATCTAAGTAGGTTACTTCTGCACCTTTTTTTTCTAAATATTCACATGTATGTAAAACCGCATGGTGTTCAATTTTTGAGGTAATAATATGATTACCTTTTTTTTCGTTAGCAGAAATTATTCCCTTGATAGCCCAGTTGTCTGCTTCTGAACCTCCACCTGTAAAGTATATTTCATCAGGTTTGCTGTTGATTAATCTTGCAACTTTTTCTCTAGAACTTTCCACAGCTTTTTTAGAGAGCTGTCCAAAGTTGTATATACTCGATGGATTACCGTACAATTCACCGTAGTATTTGTTCATTTCTTCTATTACTTCATCTTTTACTCTTGTGGTAGCCGCATTGTCAAAATAAACCTTTCTCATTAATGAGCCTCCTTGTGTATTTTATCTCTTTTATGTACCATATCTTCTAATGTTGTGTTATCAATAATATTGTTAATGCTTTTTTCTATATCCTCGAATATTATTCTTGTGACACAGGTGTTTTCCTTGCCGCACTTATCATTTTTAAGGCAATCTGAAGACGTGATGTCTCCTTCTAAAGCTCTTAAAATCATTCCTACGGTTATATCCTTTGGTTCTTTAGCTAAAAGATATCCACCCTGTTTGCCACGAATAGTATCAATGTAACCAGATTTTTTTAACTTAGATAACAATTGCTCTAAGTAGCTTTCCGGTATACTGTACTTTTCGGAAATAGATTTTAAATTAATAGGTCCTTTTCCATAAAAAAAGGCCAGTTCCAGCGAAGCCTTCAGACCATATCTTCCTTTTGTTGATAGAAGCATAATATTTCCTCCTAATCCCGACTTATTTTATAGGGTATAAAAAAGTATATAATACCCTACTAATTTTGTCAAGATTAGAAGAAAAAAAAGATGAATTAGTTAAGGTACAATTCATCATCTAATTCATCAAGTAAACCGAATTCGTATTTTAATGTTCGAATTTGGTTTTCGTACTCTACGATATCTATTTCATCATTATACAGCATATCATCTAGAATTTTTTTGCCACCGTCGTAAAAAAATATTTCTTTACAGGGCCATATTATATTCTTTGTTTCTTCATTTTTGTCTGCTTCTTCAACTACAAAACTTGCTTCATCTATTAGGTCGAATTCCTGTGATCCTAATATATAAAGCTTTTTAATGTTGATATCTTTACTTTTGTAAAAATTTCTAATCTTATTTTTTAGAAGAAGTTGCTCTCTGTTTATTTCACAGTGATCTATATCATTTACACTGGAAATAATGGATTCATTGTAGTATTCAATTATAATATTATAGGATTTTTCCTTTTTTAAATTCTTAGTGCTTTCTTCTATACTACTAAGGATTTTATCACTATATAAGTCTTCATTTTTTATTTTCTTTATCATTTTTGCACCTCTTTTTCCAGGTTATCCAGGTATTCTAAATATTTCTTCATCTTCTTTTCATACCCAATTGCTCCAGGAATATAAAATTTTTCTTTAATACCTTCTGGTAAATATCTCTGTTTCACATAATTATATTTGTAATTGTGAGGGTACTTGTATATGCCATCACTCATATCCTTATTTTGTTTGTAACTTTCATCTTTTAAATAGCTGGGTACCGTAATATTTGATTTTTCAGCCTTTGACATAGCTTTATTTATACCCATATATGATGTGTTGCTTTTAGGGGCGCAGGCTATGTATACAACGGCTTGTGCCAAAAGTATTCTGCCTTCGGGCATTCCTATTATCTCTACTCCCTTAAATGCATTTACAGCCACTTCTAATGCATTAGGATCCGCATTACCTACATCTTCCGAGGCACAAATGATTATTCTTCGTCCTAAGAACTTTGGGTCTTCACCGGCTACCAGCATTTTAGCTAGGTAAAACAATGCAGCATCAGGATCCGAACCCCTCATGCTTTTTATGAAAGCTGATATATAATCATAGTGCTTGTCACCATTTTTGTCGTAAAAATTTGTATTTTTTTGAATGCTTTCTTTTGCTACATCTCTGGTAATTTCAATTTTACCCTCTTTATTTTTACTGGTGGTTACTACTGCTAATTCTAAAGCATTTAAGGCTTTTCTACCATCACCATTTGAATAATTTGCTATTAATTCCAGAGCTTCATCCTGGATTGCTATCTGCTTTTTGCCTAACCCTTTTTCTTCGTTTTCAAGAGTGTACTGCAGAAGTTTCTTAATATCATCTGGCGATAGACTCTTTAATTCAAAAATTGTAGACCTTGATAACAATGCATTGTTAACTTCAAAGTATGGATTCTCAGTAGTTGCGCCTATTAGTATAATAGTTCCGTTTTCTACATAGGGTAAAAGAGCATCTTGCTGTAGCTTATTGAACCTGTGAATCTCGTCTATAAATACAATAGTCTGTCTATTATGCATGGATATTTCATCTATAGCTTCCTGTATGTATTTTTTTATGTCTTTAACTCCTGAGGTTACAGCATTTAAGACTTTAAAAGTTTTTTCTGTCTGCTGTGCGATAATTTTCCCAAGAGTAGTTTTACCGCTTCCCGTAGGTCCATGAAGAATGATAGAGCTTATCATATCTGCTTCTATCATCCTTCTTAACATTTTCCCTTTACTTATTATGTGTTCCTGACCGAAGAACTCATCTAAAGTTTCCGGTCTCATTTTATCGGCAAGAGGTTTGTTTTTATTTATGAAATTTTCATAACTTCTGTTAAAAAAATCATTTTCCATATTTTTATTAATTATTTTCCGCCTTTGCAGTTAATTTTGCAACTCTTTCTTTTAAAGTATCCTGATCTTGGTTTTTAAGTATTGCATCATTGATAATATCTGCTAATTCAGACATATCTTCTTCTTTATATCCCTTAGTAGTTATGGCAGGAGTTCCCACTCTTATACCACTAGTTACAAATGGACTTTCCGGATCATCAGGAATTGTATTTTTATTTACTGTGATATTTATTTCATCTAAAAGAGCTTCAGCATCTTTACCTGTAATATTTTTGCTTCTTAAATCCAGTAGCATTAGATGGTTATCTGTACCACCGGATACTATTCTAAAGTCTCTTTTAATAAATTCTTCAGCTAGTGCTTGAGCATTTTTTATTATTTGTTTTTGATATTCTTTAAAGTCATCTTCTAAAGCTTCTTTAAAGGAAACAGCTTTAGCAGCTATGATATGCATTAAAGGTCCACCTTGAGTTCCCGGGAAGATAGCTTTGTCTATTTTTTTAGCATGTTCTTTTTTGCATAATATAGCTCCACCTCTAGGTCCTCTTAGAGTTTTGTGGGTAGTTGTAGTCACTACATCAGCATACTCAACTGGGTTTGGATGAAGTCCTGCTGCTATTAATCCAGCAATATGGGCCATGTCCACCATTAATATAGCTCCAACTTCGTCAGCAATTTCTCTAAACTTTTTAAAGTCTATAATTCTTGAGTAGGCACTTGCTCCTGCTATTATCATTTTTGGCTTTTCTTTTACTGCTATTTCTCTTAATTTATCGTAATCTATAGTTTCAGTTTCTTTATCTACTCCGTAAGGTATTATTTCGTATTGCTTTCCTGAAAAGTTTACAGGACTACCGTGGGTTAGGTGTCCACCTTCTGAAAGGTTCATACCTAATATTTTATCTCCCGGATTTAAAAAAGCAAAATAAACTGCAATATTAGCACTTGAACCGGAGTGAGGCTGTACATTTGCATGTTCTGCGTTAAATAGTTTTTTAAGTCTGTCTATTGCCAGTATTTCTACTTCATCCACAAATTCACATCCACCGTAGTATCTTTTGTTTGGATAACCTTCAGCATATTTGTTTGTAAGTTGGCTTCCCATAGCTTCTAATACTGCTTTAGAAACAAAGTTTTCCGATGCGATTAATTCTATATTTCTATTTTGTCTGCCTATTTCTTTTTGTATTGAATCGTAAATTTCTTCATCTACTTTTCTTATATTATCAAACATAGTTCTCTCCTTTTATTTATTAAATTTTATTATAATATCGATTAACTCATCGATAGTTTTTTCTGGATCCTCATACTCGATTTTAGTCTTAATACATTCTTTTGTGTAGTTTTCCAAAACTAATCCGCCTACGCTATTTAAGGCAGATTTTGCTGCTGTAATCTGAGTAATTATATCACCGCAAAACTTACCTTCTTCTATCATTTTTTCAATACCCTTAACCTGGCCTTCTATTCTTTTTAATCTGTTAATTAATTTTTTCTTATCATTTTCCATAAGGTACCTCTTTAAAGTTTTCTAATATCTTCAATTATCAAAGTATCATTTAAAAGATATCTGTCTATCGCTTTCATAATAAAATGTGAGCCTAAGAGAGATGCTAAACCTAATAATCCTCCTAGAGTTTCGCTAAGTTTTAGAGTATTTATTGTATATGCTATGGTAAAGATCATAATAACCAAAGGTAATCCGTAGGCTAAAACCGAATATAATAATACGTTTTTTGGTTTTGCAACTAGCTCTACAAATTCTCCCGGATTGTAATCATCATTTTTTATTCTTATTATATGTCCGTCATCGGTACATCCACTGCTGCAGGATTGACAGTTGTCTCCACAGGATGATGCTCTGGGTACTTTGACAAAAGCTATATCATTTTCTAAATTTACTACCTGTCCAATTTTTTTCACGTTATCACTTCCTATCTTTCTAAGGCTAACTTATTTATAACATAAGATGATAATAAAAGTCCAGCAGAACCGGGAACAAAAGATGTGCTTCCTAATTTTTTGTCTACAGTTTCAACGGGATTTTCCTTTGAAAAAACTACATCTAGATTATTTATATTAAGCTTTTTTAATTCTTTTCTCATTTTCTTTGCTAATGGACAGTTGAAGGTTTTATAAATATTTTCAACTGTTATCATTTCAGGATTAATTCTATTTCCAGTTCCCATACAGCTTATTACGGGAATGCTGTTTTCTTTACAGTATTTTATAATAGCTAATTTAGCTTTTACATCATCTACTGCATCTATAACATAATCGTATTCTATTTCAAAAAAATCTTCAATATTATTTTCAGTTACTTTTTCTCCTTTAATGTATATCTTTGTATCTTTACAGTGTTTTTGAATGTTTTCTTTGAAAATATCAACTTTTTTTCTTCCAATATTTTCATAGTTGGAGTAAAGCTGTCTATTTAAATTAGAAATTTCGTAAATATCAAAATCTACTAGAGTTAAAGTATCTATGAAGTTTCTTGAAATAGATTCGGCGGCTACACTACCTACACCGCCTAATCCGAATATTATGATCTTTGAATTTTTAATTTTATTTATATTTTCTTTATATATTAATTCGCTTCTTTGATATGGTTTATTATTCAATTATTTTCAATCCTAACTCTTCTAATTGTTTTTCATCTACATCTGTAGGTGCATTTGATAGTAGGCAGGTTGCTTTTTGGGTTTTAGGAAATGCTATAACGTCTCTAATATTTTTAGAATCCGTTAAGGTCATTATAAGTCTATCTAAACCGAAAGCTATTCCACCGTGAGGAGGAACACCGTATTTAAATGCATCTAGTAAAAATCCGAATTTTCTATATGCTTCTTCTTCTGTGATACCTAATACACTAAACATTCTATTTTGAAGTTTAGAATTTGTTATTCTTATACTTCCTCCACCCAGTTCTTCTCCGTTTATTACTAAGTCGTATGCTTTAGCTTTAACTGATGCAGGATCTGTTTCTAATTTATCCATATCTTCGTCTACGGGACTTGTAAATGGATGGTGTTTTGCTGCATATCTTTTTTCTTCTTCATCGTATTCCAACAATGGGAATTCTGTAATCCATAGCATTTCGAATTCATCACTATTAATGAGGTTTAGATCTTCAGCAATTTTCTTTCTTAATGCTCCTAAAGCATTGTTTACGTTGTTATTTTCATCTGCTATTACAAATACTATGTCTTTTTCTTTTAATTCTAAATCTTTTACTATTGTATTTAATTCTTCATCAGATAAGAACTTTGAAATAGGAGAATCAAGAGTTTCATTTTCATATTTAAACCAAGCCAATCCTTTAGCATTGTATGTTTTTATGTATTTTTCTAATTTTGAAATCTTATTTCTTGAAAACTCATCAGACTGTCCCTTGATAACTATACCTTTTACGGATCTACCTTTTTTAGTATTGCTTTTAAAAGCATTAAATTTTGAGTTTTCAAATATGTATGTCAAGTCGTTAAACTCAAATCCAAATCTTAAGTCCGGCTTATCACTTCCGTATCTATTCATTGCTTCTTCATAAGTCATTCTTTTGATTGGAATGTTGACTTCGTAATCTAGTACTTCTTTAAATATCCTTTTTACAAGTCTTTCGTTTATCTTTATAACATCTTCTTCGTCTACAAAAGACATTTCCATATCCAACTGTGTAAACTCAGGCTGTCTATTAGCTCTTAAATCTTCATCTCTAAAACACTTAGCTATTTGATAATATCTATCGTATCCAGATACCATAAGAAGCTGTTTGAAAATTTGTGGTGATTGAGGAAGGGCAAAGAATTTTCCCTTGTTAGTTCTACTAGGTACTAAATAATCCCTAGCTCCTTCTGGAGTAGGTTTGTTTAATATAGGTGTTTCTATTTCTAAAAAGTCATTTTCTTCCATAAAGCTTCTAATAATATTTACCGTCTTACTTCTAACTTTAAGATTCTTCTGCATGTAAGGCTTTCTAAGCTCTAAGAATCTATTTTTAAGTCTTAAATCTTCTGATATATCATCGTCGTCTTTTATATATATTGGTGGTGTATCAGATTCGCTGAAGATTTTTAGATCTTGAGCATAAATCTCAATATCGCCCGTTGCCATTGAAGGATTTTTTGATTGTCTCTCTCTTACTATACCCTCAATACCTAAAACGTATTCTGATTTTACATTTTCACTTTTTTCCAAAAGCTCTTTATTTTCTTTATCATCAAAAACAACCTGTACTATGCCGCTAATATCTCTTAGATCTACAAATACAAGACCTCCAAGACTTCTCTGCTTTTGAGTCCAACCTGTTACAATTACTTTATCTCCGATGTTTTCTTTTCTTAAATTTCCGCACTTTATTGTTGGTTTAAAATTCTTCTTTGTTTCCATTACTCCTCCTCCAGTATCTTTTTTTAGATATCTATCATTATTGAAGTTAACATAATATTATTTATGTAATCCTATTTTAAAAATGGATTATTTTCTTTTTCATATTTGATTGTAGTTTGCCCTTCGTGTCCAGGATATACTACTGTATCCTCATCTAATACCAGAAGTTTTTCTTTTATAGATTTGATAATCTGGTCGTAGGAACCTCCTGGTAAGTCTGTCCTTCCAATAGATCCTTTGAATAGTGTATCTCCTGAGAAAACTACGTCTTTATTTTTTAAGCATATTCCTCCTGGAGTGTGCCCGGGAGTATGTATGACTTGAAATTTCATATTATCAAGGTTTATCTTATCTCCATCTTCAAGAAATTTGTCTGCATTTAATGAGACTCCATTTTTAAACATCATGTTTGTAAAATTCAATCTTTCATCTTTAAGCATTGCACTATCTTTTTTATGAATATATACAGGAATATTAAATTCTTTCTTTAGATCTTTTGCTCCTCCTATATGATCACCATGTCCGTGAGTTAGTAAAATAAATATTGGGTTATATGATTTTGATGAAATTAATTTTTTTACTTTACTGCTTTCAGCTCCTGGATCAATTATCATAACATCTTTTGACTTTTCACTACCTACTATATAACAGTTGGCTCCGTAAGAGCCTAACCTTAAGGTTTCTATAATCAATTTTATTCCTCCTTGTTAAAATATTTTTTTACTGTCCAATAATATCGTTACAGGTCCATCATTAATTAGATGAACTTTCATATCAGCCCCAAACTTTCCGCCCTGAACTTTTTTTATTTCTTTACTGCAGTTTTCTATTAATTTTTCATAATAATTTTCTGCTACTTCAGGATTCTCTGCATTTATAAAGCTAGGTCTTCTACCCTTTCTAGCGTCCCCATGAAGTGTAAACTGAGGAACTATAAGAAGTTCTCCATCTATATCTTTAAGGCTTAAATTCATTTTTTCCTTTTCATCTTCAAATATTCTCAAGTTGCATATTTTATCTCCAATGTACTGTAAATCTTCAGTAGTATCTCCTTTTTCTACTCCTAATAAAATCAACAATCCCTTGTTGATTTCACCTACTACATCTTTATTTACTTCAACTTTTCCTTGAGAAACTCTCTGTACTACAGCTCTCATCTTGCCTCCTATTTTTTATGTCTAAATACATCTATTACACCTTTAACTTTTTTGAAATTTTTAATTAAAAAGTCTAATTCTTTAGTTTCGCTTATTTCAAAGGTCATATTCATAATAGCAATTTTATCTTTATTTACTCTTAAATTTAAGTTAGTCGCATTTATATCGTTTTCTGTATATATATTTGTTATGTCTTTTAATAATCCCGGTCTATCAGCTGCTTCAACCTGAATTTCTGCTGTGAATTTCTGTTTCTTACTGTGATCCCATTCTGCTTCGATTAATCTTCCATCGGTTTCTTGACCGGAAATATTAGTACAGTCTATTCTATGAATAGACACACCTCTACCTCTGGTTATATATCCGATTATTTCATCTCCGGGTACCGGATTACAGCACTTAGCAAACCTAACTTTTAAATCATCCATCCCGGTTATTATTACTCCCGAGGTAGGTTTTTTGCTTCGCTGTTTCATCTTAGTTTTAAGTTTTTTAGGATCAATTTTTACGTCATTTTCTTCAATGTATTTATTTTTTAATCGAGTTATAATCTGAAGTTCTTTAATAGAACCGTTACCTATAGCAGCATATAAGCTGTCTAATTCCTTAATGTTAAGCTTTTCAGCTATCTCTTTAAGCCATTCCTCTTTTAATAATGCTGTAAGCTTATAACCCTGTTTCTTAACTTCTTTTTCAAGAAGACTTTTACCTTTATCTATATATAAATCTTTATCTTTCGTTTTAAACCATCTTTTAATTTTAGTCTTAGCTTGACTGCTTTTAACAATTTTTAACCAGTCTCTACTAGGACCGTTACTGTTGCTGGAAGTAATGATTTCTAATTGATTTCCGTTTTTAAGTTTGTAATCAAGAGGTACTATTCTGCCGTTTACCTTAGCTCCTACACATCTATTTCCTACTGCCGAGTGAACTCTGTAGGCAAAATCTATCGGCGTAGACCCTTTTGGTAGATTTACTACATCTCCCTTTGGAGTAAATACAAAAACCTCATCAGTATAAAGATCAATTTTTAAAGATTCCATAAACTCTTTAGGATCTTTAGTTTCCTGCTGCCAATCGAGCATCTGTCTCAGCCAGTTTAGTTTTTCTTCAAAATCGTCTTTTTTAATGCCTTCTTTATACTTCCAGTGAGCAGCAATACCGTATTCAGCTGTCCTGTGCATCTCGTAGGTTCTAATCTGAATTTCAAAAGGATTGCCGTCGGGACCTATTACTGTTGTATGAAGTGATTGATACATATTAGGTTTAGGCATTGCTATATAATCTTTAAATCTACCAGGCATTGGTTTCCATAAAGTGTGGGCAATTCCTAACACACCGTAGCAATCTTTAACATCTTCTACTATTGCTCTTATTGCTGAAATGTCGTAAATTTCATCAAATTCTTTATGTTTTACATACATTTTTTTATAAATACTGTATATGCTTTTTCTTCTTCCTGTAATTTCTCCTTCTATATTCGCTTCTTGTATTTTTTCATTTAATTTTTCTATAATACCATTGATAAAATCTTTTTTTGCTTTGATTTTGGCATCAATTCGGTTGGAAATATCTTTATATCCTTCCGGGTCTATATACTGTAAAGATAAATCTTCTAATTCCCACTTTATTGAGGCCATACCAAGTCTACTAGCTATGGGTGCATATATCTCCATAGTTTCTACAGCTTTTTCTTTTTGTTTACTAACAGGCATGTATTCTAGTGTTTTGATGTTGTGAAGTCTGTCTGCAAGCTTAATAATGATAACACGTATGTCTTTTGACATTGCTATTACCATTTTTCTTAGACTTTCAGCTTGACGTTCTTCTTTAGTTTTGTATTTAACTTTGCTTAATTTCGTTACTCCATCTACTAAATTAGCAATTTCTTCTCCAAATTGGTCTTTTAGTTCGTCGTATTCTACTATGGTATCTTCTAAAACGTCATGAAGTAATCCAGCTGCAATAGTAGCTTCATCCATATTTAGATTGGCTAATATCAAAGCTACATTATAGGGGTGCATGAAGAATTTTTCTCCGGACATTCTATTAGGATTATTATCATGAGCTTTTCTTGAAAGATTGTAAGCTTTTTCAATCAAGTCAAAGTCAGCTTTTTCGTTATATTCTTGTATTTTTATCTTCAGCTCTTCAAACATTTTATCACCTGTTTAGTAAGATTTAAGTTTAGTATTTTATTATCGAATCTATATTATATTTGGTTAGTTTATCTCTCCCGTTTAAATCAGTTAATTCTATGAAAAAACCTAATCCTACAACTTCTCCACCCAGCATTTCTACAAGTTTGGCAGTAGCACTAACGGTGCCTCCAGTTGCAAGTAAATCATCAACTATTAATACTCTCTGTCCTTTTTTTATAGCATCTTTATGTATTTCTAAAGTATCTCTTCCATATTCTAGGTCATAGCTGTAGTCAACAGTTTCTGACGGTAATTTACCCGGTTTTCTTACCGGTACAAATCCAGCATTTAATTTGTATGCTATAGGAGTTCCAAAAATAAAGCCTCTTGATTCCGGTCCTACTACTATATCTACTCCTAAATCTTGGAATTTTTCTGTCATTTGATCAATTGATTCTCTAAGTAATTTAGGATCTTGCAGTACAGTTGTAATATCTTTAAAACTAATACCTTCTTCTGGGAAACCTTCAATTACTCTTATTTTTGATTTTAAGTCCATTTTGTCCTCCATTACTTTCTTATATAAATATTATTTTTTGATATCTTATAGTTAAAATTTACCTTTTTTAATTCTTTTTCAAGAGTATAAATTATTTTTTCCGGATTTACTTTAATATTGTTTTTATCTTTTAAATATTTTAT
>JAWSUU010000034.1:0-17593 GCA_033549325.1 Bacillota bacterium
TTCGAACAAAGATACGAAAATTATACACCGGAAGAACTTGATAAAATAGCTAGGCGAAAATTTAATAACAAAAATCAGGAGTAGGATTATATTATGAATAATGAGATAATTAGAGATATTTTAAAAGATTACGATAAGAAAAGATTAAAAAGCAAATCAGACTTAGAATATAGAAAAAAAGAATTGTACGATATGGTTCCAGAGCTAAAGGAAATAGATAAGGAAATTTCTTTAATTAGTATTGATATATCCAAATATACCTTCAGCAAACCGGAAGATTATCAGGAAAAAATATCTAAACTAAAGGAAGAGCTTCAAATTATAAAAAAGAAAAGAAATAATATTTACACTAAAAATAATATTCCATTAAACTATTTAGAACCCTCCTATGAGTGTGAAATTTGTAATGATACAGGATATCTTCAAAGTGGTGATAGGTGTATTTGTTTTAAGCAGGAAATTATAAATCAGCTTTACAAGATGTCCAATATGGAACACATGCTTAAAAAAGAAAATTTCGATACTTTTAATATTGATATATTTAGCGATAATATTTATTCTGGAGAAAAACTATCTCCAAAGGAAAATATGAAAAATATATATAAGGAAAGCAAAAAATTTACTCTTAATTTCAATAAAACTAAAGATAATCTACTTTTTTACGGCGGTACTGGATTAGGCAAGACTTTTATGTGCAACTGCATAGCAAAGGAATTAATAGATGAAGGTTATACAGTAGTATATCAAACTTCTTTTAAAATGTTTGAAGTAATTAGTAATTACAAATTCAGAAATAATCCTGATGATGAAATGGATAAAATAAATTATCAACTTCTTTTTAATGCAGATCTTTTAATAATTGATGATTTAGGTACTGAATCGAATAATTCTTTTACTAAAACGGAATTATTTAATATAGTCAATTCTAGATTGATTTCGGGAAAAAATACAATAATATCTACTAATCTTCCAATTGAAAATTTAGGTAGAAATTATACGGATAGAATAGTATCGAGAGTATTAAATAATTATATTGGATGTAAATTTTATGGGAAAGATTTGAGATGGGAAAGATGATTTTTCAGAGGTGAAATTATGTATTTAACTATGAATGAAATAATTTTAAGAATATTTGTTGGATTTTTACTAAGCGGTATTATCGGTCTTGAGAGAGAAGGTATAAATAGACCTGCCGGACTTAGGACTCATATATTGGTAGGAACAGGTTCTACATTAATTATGATAACAGGTATTTTCCTTGCAGAGAGTTATGCAGATACCGATGCCGCTCGTTTAGGTGCCCAGGTAGTTAGCGGCATTGGGTTTTTAGGTGCTGGAACTATAATCAAAGAAGGAGTCAGTGTAAGAGGTCTTACCACTGCTGCTAGTTTATGGGCAACTGCCGGTATAGGTTTAGCCTGCGGTACTGGGTTTTTACTTCCGGCAGTATTTACCACAGCAATCGTAATGTTTTCTCTAATATTTTTCCAAAAACTAAGTCATGCCTTAGTAAATAGAAGACATGAAATTAGAGTTAATATTCTATGTACAAATCAACCTGGTCAAATAGGTGCAATTGGAACTTATCTAGGTAATGAAAATGTTCAAATAAAACAAATCTCTATACACGACGAGCAGGAAGAATCCTTAAGACTTAAAATGGTCCTTAGACTTCCAGTAAATGCTACTTCTGTAGATATTATCGAAGGTCTTCAGACTGTAGACGGCATAAAGGAAATCGAATCATAAAAAAGTGCACTACCAAATTTTAGTTTTTTAACTGATATTTGAGTGCACTTAATTTTTATCCGTTTAATAATAATTCGTTAATCGGTCTTCCCGGAGGTACAATTGGATATACAGATTCATCTTTATCTATTAAGCATTCAATGAAAATTGCTTCTTTTAAATTTTTAGTATTTTCTAAAACTCCCTGTAACTCTTCTATTGATTTTACTTTGTATCCTTTAATTCCATATGCATCCATTAATTTTACATTGTCCACAAAATCAAAGGTATCTGTTTCTGAATATCTGCTGTTGCTGAACATTCTCTGCCACTGTCTTACCATTCCTAAAGAGTGGTTGTTCATCATTACCATTCGTATTGGAAGCTTGTACTTTGATACAGTCAAAAGTTCTATTGAATTCATTCTAAAACTAGCATCTCCGGTTATTAGTACTACGTCTTTATCCGGATTTCCAACCTGAGCTCCTATGGCAGCTCCCAATCCAAATCCCATTGTCCCCAATCCTCCTGAGGTTACAAATTCATTTGATTTTTTAAATTTCCAAAACTGTCCTGTCCACATTTGATGCTGTCCTACGTCGGTAGCAACCACAGTATCTTCTTTAAAGTATCCGTTTATTGTTTCAAGAATATTTTTCGGAACAAATTTATCTTTTTCAGGTTCATTTATCTTTTCTTTTAAAATAGATTCCAGCCATTCTTTTCGTGAGTTTTTTTCTATTTTTTGATACAAGAGTTCTAAAATACTTTTCATATCTCCAGTCAAAGGAACACAATCTTTAGTATTCTTATCTATTTCCGTATCATCAATATCTATATGTATTATCTTTGCCTTAGGAGCAAATTCATCAGGCTTTCCAATAACTCTGTCACTAAATCTTGCTCCTATTGCTATAATAAGATCGCTTTCTGTAACGGCCAAATTAGTTTCCCTATGCCCGTGCATACCTACCAAACCTAAAGACAGTCTATGATCTCTCGGTATAGTTCCAAATCCCATAAATGAATTTGCCGTCGGTATATCATTTTTTTCAACAAGTTTTTGTAGAAGACTATCATTTTTTGAAATTCTAACTCCTCCCCCTGCGTAAACTACAGGCTTTTTAGAGTTGTTGATTAGTTTTGCTGCCCTATCTATGGAATCCATAGATGGTACAATTTTATCTTCTTTATTACTTAATTTATCCGGTTTAATATATTCTGTTTCTGCTAAAAATACATCTTTAGGCACATCTACAAGAACAGGTCCTGGTCTACCTTCTGCAGCCACATACATAGCTTCATTTACTACTTGGGCTAGATCCTCTACCTTTCTAACAAGATAATTGTGCTTTGTAATAGGAAGAGTCATTCCTGTGATATCAACCTCTTGAAAAGAATCTTTTCCCAGAAGCATATTCGGTACCTGACCGGTTATAATTACTATTGGAACGGAGTCCATATATGCATTTGCAATTCCCGTCACAGTATTAGTTGCTCCAGGTCCTGAAGTTGCTATAGCAACTCCGACCTTTCCTGTAGTACGAGCATAAGCATCTGCTGCATGTACCATATGCTGCTCATGAGCAGGTCTAATGTGGGTAAAGCTCTCCAATTCATCGTAAAGCGCATCGTAAAGAGGAATCACAGCTCCTCCAGGATATCCAAATAAGGTATCTACGTTATTTTCTTTTAAAGTTTCTAGTATAATTTTAGAACCAGATAATTTCATTGTTTCTCCTTTCAAATCCATTCAAATAGTTAAATTTAAGAAAAAACCATATTTGTATGATTCTTTCGTAAAATTAAGAGGGTAGAGAACTACCCTCAATTTATTACTTACATATAGCTCCGGTAGATGCAGAAGTTACCAGTTTCGCATATTTACCTAAATAACCTTTATATTTAGTTTCTTTAATTTTTGTTGTTTTTCTTCTTTCTTTAAATTCTTCTTCTGAAATTAGAACGTTTAATTTGCCTTCAACAATATCTATATCTATTATATCTCCATCTTTTATATATGCTATTGGACCCATTTCACAAGCTTCCGGTGATACATGTCCTATAGCTGCACCTCTGGAGCCTCCTGAAAATCTTCCGTCTGTAATCAATGATACCATATCATCCAAGCCCATTCCGGAAAGTGCAGAAGTTGGTGTTAGCATCTCTCTCATTCCCGGACCACCTTTAGGTCCTTCATATCTTATTACTACACAGTCTCCAGCTTTAATATCACCTTCTAATATTGCATCAACTGCTGATTCTTCTGATTCAAAAACCTTTGCTTTAGTTTTAACTTTAAACATCTTGTCATCTACAGCTGATTTTTTTATTACTGCTCCATCCGGCGCTAGATTTCCATACATAACCTGTATTCCACCTGTATCAGAATAAGGCTTTTCAACAGAAGCAATTATTCTATCACCTTTTTTATTTGCATTTTCTATTTTTTCTCCAACAGTCCCAGATACAGTTATAACATCTTTATTAATCAAGCCTTTTTTATCAAGTTCTTTCATTACTGCCGATATTCCACCAGCTGCATCCAGCTCTTCTATATGATATGGTCCTGCTGGACTTAATCTACATAGATTAGGAGTAACCTTGCTTATTTCATTTATTATATTCAGGTCCATTTTTACGTCGGCTTCATAAGCTATTGCTGTAAGATGTAATACTGTATTTGTAGAACAGCCTAATGCCATATCTACAGTTAAAGCATTTTTAAAAGCTTCTTCAGTTAAAATATCTCTGGGTTTTATATTTTTTTCAACAAGTTCCATTATTTTCATTCCGGATTTTTTAGCTAATCGTTTACGTTCAGAAAATACCGCCGGAATAGTACCATTTCCAGGCAAAGCTATTCCTAGTGCTTCACTCATGCAGTTCATAGAATTAGCAGTAAACATACCGGAACAAGATCCGCATGTTGGACATGCAGAATTTTCTAAAGAATGTAATTCTTCTAAGGTCATATTCTTTGATGTAACTGATCCTACTCCCTCAAAAACACTAATTAAATCCACATCTTTATCTTTAAATCTTCCCGATAGCATAGGACCACCGCTAATTATAATAGCCGGTATATTTAGCCTAGCTGCAGCCATCATAGATCCAGGTACATTTTTATCACAGTTGGGTATAATTACCAATCCATCGAGACCATGAGCTATAGTCATAGTTTCTATGCTATCAGCTATTAATTCTCTACTTGCTAAAGAATATTTCATGCCTTCATGATTCATTGCAATTCCATCACACACTGCTATTGCCGGGAATTCCAGTGGAGTGCCTCCTGCCATCAAGACTCCTTTTTTAACAGCTTCTGTAATATCATTTAGCCCTACGTGCCCGGGAACTATTTCATTAAATGAATTTACCACACCTATTAATGGTCTCTCCATTTCTTCATCAGTTAATCCGGAAGCTTTAAACAAAGATCTGTGAGGTGCTTTTGTCAATCCTTCTTTTACTAATTTGCTGCCCATTTGTTTACTCCTTTTCAATCCAGCTCATCATATCTCTAAGTTTTTTACCAGTGCTGGTCAATTTATGTTCAAGTTCTTTGTTCTTAATTGCATTAAATTCAGGTCTTCCTGCTTGATTTTCAAGAATCCATTTTCTTGCAAATTTACCTTCTTGAATCTCTGCCAAAATATTTTTCATTTCTTTTCTGGTGTCATCCGTTACTATTCTAGTACCGGTCATATAATCCCCATATTCAGCAGTATCGCTTATACTGTATCTCATATTTTCAAGTCCGCCTTCATAAAGAAGATCAACTATTAATTTCATTTCATGCAAGCATTCGAAATATGCAACTTCCGGTTGATATCCTGCTTCAGTTAAAGTATCAAATCCCGCCTTAATAAGTTCAGATACACCTCCGCAAAGTACCGCTTGTTCTCCAAATAAATCAGTTTCAGTTTCTTCTTTGAAAGTAGTTTCAATAGCTCCGGCTCTTGTTCCTCCTATGCCCCTTGCATATGCTAATGCCACTTCTTTACATTTTCCTGTATAGTCCTGCTCTACAGCTATAAGTACAGGCACTCCCTGCCCATCTTTATATACTCTTCTAACAATATGTCCTGGACCTTTAGGAGCTACCATAAATACGTCAACATTTTTAGGTGGTACAATTTGATTAAACACTATATTAAAACCATGGGCGAATGCTAGTGCATTACCTTCTTCTAAGTTAGGTTCAATACTTTCTTCGTATATTTTCTTTTGTTTTTCATCCGGCACCAGCACCATTACTAAGTCTGCTGCTTTCGTTGCTTCTGCTACGGTTTTTACTTCCAGGCCGTCATTCTTTACTTTGTCCCAAGACTTGCTTCCTTCATAGAGTCCTACTACTACTTTAACCCCTGATTCTTTTAAATTTAAAGCATGAGCATGTCCTTGACTCCCATAACCAACAACAGCTATCGTCTTTCCTTCAATCATTCCAAAATCTACATCATTGTCATAATACATTTTACCCATAATTTTATTTCCTCCTAGTATTGTATTCAAATTATAATGGATTGTATATTGTATACATTTTAACCCTGTCTATATATTAAGTCAATAGTTAATTGATTTTTATACTTCTTCTACATCGTAAACATCCACAAGTTTTTTCATTTGAAGAACTACTCTATTAAAGTTAGCTACAGGATGATTATCATCTACTGTTAGAACAAGTCTTGCTCTGTTTTGTCCCATTTCTTCCATGGAAAATTCTGTAACACAGAAATTTTTTCTTCTTAAGGTTGTTAACACTCTAACCGTTGAATCCATACCATTAGAAACTTTAAAACTCACTTTTTTAGTCATTTTTTTATCCTCCTATTTTTATAAATAATCTTATTATAAATATAAAAAAACCTTTCATCTCTACATACATCTTAAAGATATATATAGGGACGAAAGGTCTTTCGCGGTACCACCCTAGTTTGCGATAATAAAAAATCGCCTTATTCAGATCGAAAGAATTAGATTCTTTGAATCCTAGCTTTGTATCGTAAGCACCCGTCCTTTTCTACTAATCTTCGAATCGGAAGCTCAGGAGTGATCATTATATATTCCTTCGGTACTGATTCACACCAACCATCAGCTCTCTTTAACCAGATTCAGAATATTTTTCTCTCCCTCACAGCTCTATATTTATAACTTGTTACGATTATACATTCTCAACTAAGGTCTGTCAACAATTTTTTAAAATTTATTAATTTTTCTTGACATTTTTATTTCAAATACTTAAAATGATAAACAATATATTAAATTTTGTGAAAGAGACAGTTGTATAAAATTTGTTTTCAGAGATCTGGTGGTTGGTGAAAACCAGAAGCATTTTTATACGAATATCCCTCTTGAAAAGTATTCTTGAAGCTAGTAAAGGATAACGGTTAGTCTCGTTAAAAGACTTTGATTTGTTAGAATCGAAAAGTGGTGTAAGCAATTAGAGTGGTACCGCGGGTTATCTCGTCTCTTTATAGGACGAGTTTTTTATTATAAAAATAGGAGGTATAATCAATGAATAGTAACAATAGTAAATGCATTTATGAGCCAGAATCATCAATAGATGATATAAGAAAAGCTTCTGAAAATTTAAAAGGTGTAATAAATGAAACCAAATTAATTAGAAGTAATTTTTTTAGTAAGGAATGTAATAATAATGTGTTTTTAAAAACAGAGAATCTTCAATTCACAGGTTCTTTTAAAATTAGGGGAGCTTACAATAAAATTAGTTTGCTTCCGGAAGAGGTCAAATCTAAAGGTATAATAGCATCATCAGCAGGAAATCATGCCCAAGGAGTAGCTTATTCAGCCAAAAAATTAGGTCTGAAATCTACAATCGTAATGCCTAATATAACTCCTTTGATTAAAGTAGATGCTACAAAGGAATATGGTTCTGAAGTTATTATTCATGGTGATATATATGACGAATCATATGAGAAAGCTATGGAGTTATCCAGTAAATACGGATATGAATTTATACATCCCTTCGACGATTATGATGTTATTTGCGGCCAAGGTACTATAGGATTGGAAATCTTGGAGGACTTAGATACAGTTGATGAAATACTTGTACCTGTAGGTGGCGGTGGACTAATTAGTGGCATTGCTTTAGCTGTTAAAGCCATAAATCCCCATATACGAGTAATAGGAGTTGAACCAGAAGGTGCAATGGCTATGAAAGTTTCTATAGATAATGATAAATTAACCAGCTTAAAAAAAGTTAATACTTCTGCAGAAGGAGTCGCTGTAAGATGTCCAGGAGAATCAACTTTTGATATTATAAAAAATTACGTCGACGGTATAATTACCGTTTCAGAAGAAGAAATAATGGAGTCTTTATTGATGCTAATAGAAAAACATAAATTTCTTTCTGAAACTGCCGGAGTACTACCACTAGCCGCACTAAAAAAATTAACTACAAAAAACAAAAATATTGTTTGTGTATTAAGCGGCGGAAATATAGATGTTGTGACTATTTCTTCTATGATAAACAAAGGACTTATATCCAGAGGACGAATTTTTTGTTTTACAGTTGATTTACCTGATAAGCCCGGGCAACTGTTAAAAATATCTAATTTGCTTGCGGATTTAAATGCTAATGTTATCAAACTTGATCACAATCAATTTAAGGCTATGGACAGATATATGAACGTTCAACTGGAGGTAACAGCAGAAACTAACGGACATAATCATATTAAAGAAATTTTAGATAAATTGAGGGAAGAGAATTTTACATTTAATAGAATATATTAATTTACAAAAAACAAAAATCCTGCAGCTTAGCTGCAGGATTAATTTTTTTAGTTTTTATGCTTATACAGGTGTTACTTCTTCAGCTTGAGGGCCTTTTGGACCTTCAACAACATTATAAGTTACTTTTTCGCCTTCTTCTAAAGTTTTGAAATTTGATTTGTTAATTTTTGAGTAGTGAACGAATACGTCCTGTCCATCTTCTCCTGTTATAAAACCAAAACCTTTTTTTGCATCAAACCATTTTACTGTTCCATTAATCATTAATTGAATCCTCCGTTAAAATTATTTTTCCTTTAAACTTTACAACATCTCAAAACTTTCTTAAATTTACTTCTTTATAAAAATATAAATTTTCTACTCAGTGCTTAGTTGTTAATATATTGTTTATTAAAGGTTATAATACATAATACATGTTTTTCCCAAAAATTGCAAGCTATATGTGAAATTATTTTAAATTTATTGACATTAAAGCTCTTATTTGCTAAGATATTTCTATATGGTTCTGATGTTTATTAGAATTTATGGGCGTGTAGCTCAGCTGGGAGAGCACCTGCCTTACAAGCAGGGGGTCATAGGTTCGAGCCCTGTTACGCCCACCATTTAAACCGATCTTTTTTAAGGTCGGTTTTTTATATAAAAATAACTCTATTTCTTCCAACTCTTTTTGATTCGTATAATGCATTATCAACCTTTTTTATTAATTTGTTTTGATTGCAGCTTTTTTCCAGTTCTACCTGTGTTATTCCTACAGATACAGTTATGTAGTCGCTTATTGGAGATTTAGAATTTTTGATTTTTAATTTTTCAATATCAGTGTTTATTCTTTTTCCTATATTTTCTAAATCATCTATACTTAAATTATAATCAGTAACTAAAAACTCATCTCCACCGTATCTAAAAGCATCAATTTTGTATTCCTCGCATATTTCCTTTATTTTACAACCAATTTGTTTAATTACCTTATCTCCTTCTACATGTCCATAGTTATCATTGTACTCTTTAAAAAAGTCTATGTCTATCATTATTAAATTTATAATATCCCCTTCGAATTCTTTTTCATAAAAAATACCATCCATTAATTTATTTAAGTAATGTCTGTTATATAGTCCTGATAAATTGTCTGTGTTAGATATATTTCTAAGGATATAATTAGTTTCTTTTAACTTAATTTCTGTTTTTTCTCTTTCCTTGATTTCTTTAAACAAATTATTAGATTTAATAGAATTATTAACGGCAATCGCTAAATAAGGTGTTATTAAATCTATAATTGCAATATGTCTGTTATCATAAATATCCTTTTCATAACTTTGAACCGTCAAAACTCCTAAAATTTCATCTTCAAATATTAATCTTTTAAAAATTACTGTTTCCGATATTCTATTAAAAAGCTCTATGGTCAATTCATCAACATATTTTGATTTATCCTTCATTGTTCTTAAATGTATATCTTCATTGTTTCTTACTGCATAAGCCGTAAAGTTTTTCTTGCTGTTAATATCTATAGGTTTAAGAACATCTCCATATCCAATATCTCCTTCAACATATTCTTCATATATAATTTCTCCCTTTTCCTTATCATATAGGGCTAATCCAAATACATCCAGAGGTATCGCTTGTTTTAATTGCTTTTGTATTTTTGATACTACTTCTTTTAACTCTAAAGTAGATGTTATTTCTTTTATAATTTCTGTTGCAATTTCAAATACATCGTGTTTTTCTTCTAATTCTTTATTGTGCTTTTCAATTCTCTTTTTTTCCCTTTGAGATTTTACTATATCAAATTTAGTTTTTACTGCCAAAAGTCTCATGTTTAAAACATTGATATCATACTCATCGTATATTCTATCGTAAGCAATAAAATGATCTACAGCTTGTTTATATTTTCCTTTTTTATAATTTATTGAAGCCAAGTGTCTTTCCAGGGTAAGTTCTGTAATTAGAGAATCCTTTCCATCTAAAACTTTACAAGCTTCCTGTATCATATTTTCTGCTTTTTCTAATTCATTTTTCTTAATTAATAATTTAATGTAGTCATCATAAGCTTCAAAAATATAGATTCCATCTTTAGCATTACTAAATATAGATAAACTTTCCAAAAAATATTTTTCGGCTACATTATACTTGCCCTGATCTTCATACATTCTTCCTTTAATCATAGCATTGTATGCTAATCCAATATTATCATTTATATTTTTACTGATTTCGTCTGATTTATTTAAGAAATTTATCCCACTAGCAAAATTTTTCATTTCTGTAAGTATTTCAGCATAATTAGTGTAAATAACTCCCAAGCTTTGCTGACTCAAGTTTTTTTCGTAGATTAATATCTCATCCAAATATTCTTTAGCTCTTTTATAGTCTTGAAGTTTTCTATATATCTCACTTATATTCGTCTTTAATTTGGCAATATTATCCAAATCATTTTTTCTTTCTGCTTCTTCTAAAGCTTCTAAATAGTATTCCAATGAAATTTCATAATTTCCCGTTGTGAAGTTGTATATCCCCAGTGTAAGAAAATTTTGAATTTTTGTTACGTATTTTTCTCCACTTTCTTCTATGATCCTTTTTATGTCCATATTGATACGAAGACTTTCCTTCCAGTTTCCTTTATCAAATTGGGCAGATGCATAATGGTATCTGCATTCCTGCAATTTATCCTCCAAATTGTTTTCTTTACAGATCTTTATTGCTTTTTCTATATACATTAAAGCATTTTCTATGTTATCATATCTGTTGGCTTTAAATTGTTCAATTTGGTTATCAACAATATTTATAGAATTCATATTTTACCCCCGTAAAAAGTGTCATTTTTATTATAACCAAATTGTATAATAATTACAAACATAAATTAATGATATTATTCTTGACTTATTTGATAAATAGTAAGAAAATCAAGGTATGACATCAAATGGAGGTATTATGGAAAATAATAATATAAATATGAAAAAAGTAACTATAAAACTTGCTCTTCCTTCTATTATGGAAATGTTTTTGCAAACTCTATTAGGTATTGCCGATACAGCCATGGTGGGAGCTATAGGAGGATTTGCAATTGCTGCAATAAGTATTACTGACAATCCAATAATGCTTATGATCGCAGTATTTGCCGCTTTAAGTGTAGGTACAACAGCTTTAGTTGCAAGATTTATAGGTGCTAAAAATTATAAAGATGCTGAGAATACGATACTTCAATCACTATTTCTCAGTGGTATAATGGCTCTAGTTTTTACCTCCTTTGGATTACTTTTTTCTAAAAATATTGTAAGTTTAATGGGAGCAGAGCCTGAAATTTTTCCTTATGCTGTAAAGTATATGCGAATTGTATTATTAGGTTTACCCGGTTTAATTATAACTTTTATTATGTCGGGAGCCTTAAGAGGTTCTGGAGATACTAGAACACCAATGATAGTAAATGGTATATCAAATATACTAAATATTATTGGGAACTATTTTTTAATATTTGAAAGCCGTATAGTAACTTTACCTTTTCTAGATGATAGCATTCAAATATTTATGCCAGGAGCTGGTCTAGGTGTAACTGGAGCTGCTATTGCAACTACTACAGGAAGATATATTGCAACTTTTTTGATTTTAAGAATATTATTTAATTCTAAGGGAAAATATAATTTAGATTTTGAAGATTTTAAAATTGATAAAGATATAATCAAAAGGATATTTAAAATTGGTTTACCTGCTGCAGGAGAACAGCTATTATTTAGATCGGCTCAATTAGCTTTTTTTAGAATTGTAGCTTCATTGGGAACTGTAATGATAGCTGCCCATAAAATCACTATTACCGCTGAATCTATTTCCTTCATGCAGGGGTGGGGATTTGCCCTTGCTGCTACTACTTTAGTGGGACAGTATTTAGGTGCTGAAGATAAAGGTAATGCCAAAAGGGGAGGATATACCGCAGGATGCATGGCTGTTGCTTTAATGTCTGTTTTAGGTGTTTTATTTTTCTTTTTTCCCGAAATTTTTATAAGTATTTTTACAGACGACCCAGAAATATCACACTATGCTGTTATATGTTTGAGAATAGTTGCAGTTGCTCAACCCTTTTTAGCTATAGCAATGGTATTTGCAGGTGCTCTAAGAGGTGCTGGAGATACAAAGACAGTCCTTATTACTACCGGTCTTACCTCATGGATTATAAGGGTTGGATTAGGATACTTTTTAGCCATAACCTTAGGATACGGCTTAGTAGGTGCCTGGGTAGCAATGATTTTAGATTTCGGAATCAGAGGTATCGCTTTTGTCATTATATTTAAAAAAGGTAACTGGCAAAATATACAAGTATAATACTTTTCTTGTTATAGGGTATATATATTCTATAGGAGGTTCTGATGAAAACTAAAACATTAAGTTTATTAAATCTATTCACCTTTGCTTTAGTATTAACTGTAAATGCTCTAGCAAACATACTGCCAATAAACGGCATGACAACAGGAGATGTATCTGATAATTATATCAACCTATTTACTCCAGCAGGATTCACATTTTCAATATGGGGTCTAATTTACACCCTGTTAGGTATTTTTGTTGTTTATCAAGTTGTTTTAAATTTTAAAAATTATAACTCTAAGTTCGTAGAAAAAATAGGATACTGGTTTATAATATCTAACCTTTTAAATTCTCTATGGATTTACACCTGGCATAATTTAATGATATCAATCAACTTAGTAATAATGCTTATGCTATTAATTTCTCTAATTAGGGTCTACCTAAGATTAGACATAGGAAACAGCAGAGATGATAAGAATATTAAAATGTTAGTTCATATACCTTTCAGCATCTATTTAGGATGGATTTCTGTTGCTACCATTGCCAACTTTAGCGCATTTTTTGTTAGCTTCAACTGGAATGGTTTTGGCCTTTCAGAAACTTTCTGGACAGTACTGGTACTTGCAGTAGCTATTTTACTAGGAATTATTTTCACTATAAGAAATAAAGACATTTTCTACACATTAGTAGTAGTATGGGCTTTTATAGGAATACTATCTAAAAGATTATCTGTTGAAGTTAGTTATCCAATAATTATCGGTGTTGTATCAGCCGGTATAGGATTATTAGGATTGCTGGTGTTGTACAGTGTATTTAAGAAAAGAGTGTATATAAAATAGGACTTCCCAGTCCTATTTTTTTATGAGAATTTTGTTTTTAGATTAGTATAACTTTTTCCACCTAATACTTGTGTTAGCCTTTCTCAACTTCTTTCAAAGAAGCATATATATCAAGCATTATCAGATTCATAAGGTTCTTTTTGAAATCCTCATCTTTTAAGATCTTACCGTAAAAATCTTTATTTTTATCAAATTCTTCAATTATTCTATCATCAAAGGATGGTTCAAAAGCATATTTAAAATCATCATAAGTGTTATTTTTAGCTTTTAGTTCCAAGTCCTTGTCGGTAATTAGGCTTTCTCTTATCTGTTCTACTGCCAGTCTTTCTGATTTAGAGAAATTTGTACCATGCATATCATTAAGTTTTTTAATAATGCTGCTAAGTGTATCTTTCTCAGGTTCTGATACAACTCCCCCACCAGACACATTTACATATAGTGATTTGTCTTTTCCATCTTCCAGGTATATCTGTCCCTTGGACTTTTCTTCAAGTTTATAGTATTCAAGAACTACCTTGTCAGTTATATCTATTCCTCGAGGATTTTCTATATCGATTTTTTGTCTTAGATATCTTAAATAAATACTAAGTCTGTGAAATTCAGAGTCCTTTAAAGGTACTATCTGTATTATCAGGTTGTATAAATTTATAAACTTATTTACCAAACTCCTAAATTCAAGTTTTTCTTCTCTAGTGAATTTATCTATTCTATCAGCTGCTGTATCTACTAAATTATTCATTATACTTATGTGTTTATTTTCTCTTTTATCCATGTAAAAATAGTCTGCAAACTTTTCTACATCTTCCATATCTATAACTTTTTTATCCATTATACTTCTTTGTACTGCATTTATTTCATTTGGATCTATATCGTTATCGAGTTTTGATACTCTGTAAAATGGCATGAAAGATTCTTTTATTTCTTCAGGTTCATTTACAAAATCCAGTATAAAAGTATCTTCTTTTCCAGGATAGATTCTGTTAAGTCTAGATAAAGTCTGTACTGCCTTTACTCCTGAAAGTTTTTTATCTACATACATAGTATGAAGTCTAGGTTGGTCAAATCCAGTTTGATATTTATTTGCTACTATAAGTACTCTGGATTCGTCTTTATCAAATTCTGCTGGTAGCTGATTTTGAGAGATACCATCATTCATTGATGTTTCTTTATATTCTGTACCGTTTTCTTTTAAAGAACCTGAAAATGCTACAAAGGTATTTAATTTACTGTATCCTTTTTCTTTTATATATCTATCAAAGGCTAGCTTATATCTTACTGCATGAAGTCTTGACGGTGTTACAAGCATAGCTTTTGCTTCTCCACCTATTTTCTTCATAGTATGATTTACAAAGTGTTCTACTATTACTTCGGTCTTTTGTGCTATATTATGAGGATGTATACTTACATATTTGACTATGGATTTAGTTGCTTTACTTTTATCAAAGGATGGATCATCCTGTACTTTTTTGTTTACATTATAGTACATTTTATAGGTCATATAATTTTGGAGAACGTCCAGTATAAACCCTTCTTCTATAGCCTGCTTCATGCTGTAGATATGGAAAGGATAATATCTATCCTCTTTACCAGACTCATCTTTTTTTGGTGTTCCAAATATTCTTAAAGTTGTACCCTTTGGTGTTGCTGTAAAAGCAAAGAAACTTAAATTTTTACTTCCGGAAACCTTCTCTATTTCCTCATTTATTTTATCTTCCGTATCCTTTTCTTCTTTTTCTTCTTTAGATGCTATTTCTAATGCTTCTTCCTGACTTAATGATGCTCTTAGAGCTTTAATATTATCTCCTGATGTAGATGAATGAGCTTCGTCAATTACGATGGCATAGCTTTTATCCTTCGTACCAGATATCATATCAAGGATATATGGGAACTTCTGTATTGTACTTATTATTATCTTAGTACCTTTTTCAAGCTCTGTTGCTAATTGGGTAGAATCCTGTTCTATTTTTGCTACTAACCCTATTTTGTGTTCTAAACTGTATATAGAGTCCTGAAGCTGCTGGTCTAGTACCTTTCTATCAGTAACTACTATTACTCCATCAAAGATTACATCATTCCCGGCATTATGTAATGATACCAATCTATGAGATAGCCAAGTTATAGAGTTTGTTTTTCCAGAACCGGCTGAGTGCTGAACTAAGTATTTATGTCCTGCTCCATTTTCCTTTACATGGCTTAGTATTTTTCTTACAGCATCAAGCTGATGGTATCTTGGAAATATTAATGTTTCTTTCTTAATGGTTTCTCCATCTGCCAGTTCTTCTTCTTTTTCTTCTATATAGGTGAATTTATCTAATATTTCAAGTATGTTATCCTTCTTTAGAATTTCTTCCCATAAATAATGGGTTCTTAATTTACCTTCTACCTGTGGGTTCCCTGCTCCACCGTTATTTCCTTTATTAAAAGGTAGAAAGCTAGTATTCTTACCTTTTAACCTTGTAGCCATATATACCTGGTCGGTATCTATTGCAAAGTTAACTATAGCTCTTTCTTTAAACTTAAAAAGCTGTTCTTTGTTGCTTCTATCATTTTTATATTGTTTTATAGCATCTCTATACGTTTGTCCTGTAAAGGAATTTTTAAGCTCCATAGTTATTATAGGTATTCCATTTAAAAATATTACTAGATCAATCCTATCTTCTTTGTTAATGTCATATACTAGTTCTTCTGTAACAGATAATATGTTTTTCTGATAAAGTAAATATTGATCAGGATTTAAATTTGTAGGTGGTTTGAAATATGCAAGTTGTAATTTTTTACCAAAATCTTTTATGCCATGTTTAATAACATCAACAGAGCCTCTTCTTTTTAGTTCTTTATCGATGTTATATAAAATCTTTTCCTTATATTCAGATCCATAGATTTCCTTCAACTTATCTATTTTCTTTTTTTGAGTATTTTCTAAAAAAGAAAAAAGCATATCTATATCAATAGCATAGTTTCTATCGTAACCTTTGTTAAAGGATTCTACGTATTTATTTTCTTCAATTAGATATCCCTTTATTAATCCCTGGAATGATTTTTCTTTTAAAATGTCTGGTGTAATTACTGGCATATTCTTACCCCCTGGTTAATTCTTAATTTCTTTTATTTCCCAATCTCTTAAATCAATCTTTCCTGTTACTGCTTCTGATATAAGGGATTGCTTTGCTTGTTTTATTTTATTAATTTGGTGTTTAGTTTTTATTATAGTTGAGAATAATTTTTTTATATGTTTATCTAAAAACTTAACTATATTTTCTTGTTCTAACTGGTCATTTGTATAAATTATCTTACTTTTCTTTATATTTGATATTGATATTCTAGGGAGTGCTGCACCTCTTGCAAACATTTTAATTTGTTCCTGATAATAGTTTGTATTTAAAATATACTCTAAATAGAATGGATCTACGTTTATCAAAGGCTTAATAATAACGAGTGAAGAAGCTACAACAAAGTCTTTATTGTAGTCTACTACAACAGTTTCTCCAAGTGTCCCATCCTTACTAATTAATACATCACCCTTAATAGGTTTACATCCCATTTTTGCCAAATACTTATAATTTTGTTTTGTTGTTAAAAGGCTATTTTCAAAGTCAATCTTATTATCTTTTAAATCTCTAACGGAAACAAAATACTTTTTTCCATTATTTGTATCTGGAGAAATATGGGCTCCATCAGTTATGTTTTTAGATAAATATAATAATTTAGCTATTTCCCAATCTTTCGATATCTTTCCTAACCATTCATCACCACTATCTTTCATCTCGGATTCATCTCTTTTTACAAGCTTTCCATCTACTATTTTTGCCTTTCCAGTAACAACTTCAGAAATAAGGCTCTTTTTAGCTTCTTCAAGTTTTTCTATAAGCTTTTCTTTTTTTTCTATTATAGAGTCGAATTGAGATGTTTTGTAGTCGAGAAAGTTGGATATCTTCTGTTGTTCATTTTTATTCGAAATTGAAAGAAATAAATTCCCAAGATCA
>JAWSUU010000035.1:0-17563 GCA_033549325.1 Bacillota bacterium
AAATTCATGCTTAGAAGCATTAATAAAATTGCTTCTAAACATATTATACGAGGGAGAGAATATAATGAATAATACTATTAAAACAATTAACGATAGAGTTTCTTTGAGAAAATATGCTGATAAGGATATAAGAGAGGAGCATTTGGATATTATCCTAGACAGTGCAATGAAGGCACCTACTGCAGGAAATCAAATGCTTTATTCTATAATCTTGATAAAGGACCAGGAAACTAAAGATGCTTTAAGTAAATCCTGTGACAATCAACCTTTCATTGCTAATGCTCCTGTGCTTATGGTGTTTGTGGCAGATCATCAAAAATGGTTTGATTATTATATTAAAAATAATGTGAAAGAATTCTCAGAAAAAACCGGGATAAAATTTGAAGCTCCTCAGGAATCGGATTTGTTTTTAGCCTGTGAAGATGCTATGATTGCAGCACAAAATGCTGTGATAGCTGCTGAGTCTTTAGATATAGGTTCATGCTATATTGGAGATATTCTGGAAAATTACGAATACCATAAAGATTTACTAAATCTTCCTGACTGGGCTTTTCCTATTACAATGCTTACTTTTGGTTATTATCCTAAGGACCATCACAGGGTACATAGAAAGAGATTTGATAAAAAGTTTATAGTATTTGATGAAAAGTACAAGCGACTATCCGATGATGAACTTGATGAAATGTATGCAGATTTAGAGAAATTTTACGTTCAGGAAAACAAGTATGAAGCTAAAAACTATGCACAGATGTTTTATTCAAGAAAGACAGGAGCAGAATTTAGTAAGGAAATGGCCAGGTCTGTAAGAGTGGCTCTTAAAAAATGGACTGGAGAACTTTTATAAGATAATTTTCTTCATATTAATAGGGTTATAACTAACTATACTATAGTTTTTGGTTATAACCCTAGTTATTTATTATCTTCAATTTTTAGTTATAAACTGCACTACTGCTACAACTATAAACAATAGTATGCCTATTAAACCTATGGTGGTGTTTTGAAATGAACTTCCATAGTAGAGGAGTATAAATATTGGTATAAAGGATAGAAATATTAATTTTTTTATCATAAGGCCCCTCCTATGTTTATTTTTATTACCATCAGCAGTATGTAGTTGATTATACCTAGGACTAATGCTGTTAACAGTACAGGTTTTAGTACTTTTCTATAGATTTTCGATTCCTGTCCGTTAAGTCCCGATGCTGATGAAGCCATAAGGATGGTAGTTGGTCCTAAGCTTACTCCTATTGATCCGGATATTGACTGAAGTCCAGCCATTACAAAAGCATTAACTCCTAGGGCTGTTGCTACAGACATTTGAAATTTACCAAAGATAACATTTGAATTTGTATTGCTCCCGGTGATAAAGCTTCCTAATATTCCAAATAGTGGAGCAAATAATGGATATAACCCACCGGTTATTTTTGCAACATTTAGTGCTAGAGCACTAGTCATTCCTGAATCCATCATAACTAAGGCCATGGTAATTAGAAATACTAGGCTTATTGATGTTTTAGTACATTTGTTTATTGTTTTATGTACTACATTTTTAAATTTCTCATTATCCCATATATTTGCTTTTTTGTATAAGAGTATTCCTATCAGCACAGACATTAGTATAATCGGTGCCGGATGTCCAAATATCTTTATTTTAGCATAAGCTGATTCTGCTGGTACTTGAAATCCTAAATCCGTTACAAAGCCAGGATATTTGAAAGATACAGCATATTTCCCTAATTTGAAAATTTGAAATAGTAGCGACAGTGTAATTATAGAAATATAGGGAGCTAAGGCTTGCCCCAGATTTAAGTTGTCTTTGTATAATTTTTTAGGTTTTTCCGGTTTTTCTCTAAGTATATATAAGGTATACATAGTGATTAAACCTGATATAGCTGTAAGCAATCCTACTAGAGATACTAGATTTAAATAAATTACTGTAAACATTACTACTATCATCACTATAGATGTAGGTATTATGTATTTAAATCCTTTTTTTACGTACTCCCAGCCTCCGTATATATAACATACAGAGAACCCCATCATTATCATTGCCGCAAAGTCAAATATTGCCATAGCATATCCTATACTCTGCTGGTCCAAATTGGTAACTAAGAATATGGTAAAAAATGATGAACCCATGGATCCAAAACTTACAGACCATGAGTGGCCTAAAAGTACTGCCGCAACGGATGACAGTCTGTCAAAACCTAAGTGAATAAGTATTGGTACTACTATTACTACAGGTACTCCAAAGCCAGCTATACCCTGGAGAACAGATGAAAACAACCAGGCCAGTAGTAAAAACTGTATAAAGGGCTCTTTTATAAAGAGTATGATGTTTTTATTAATAACATCGATTGCCTTAAAATCATATACAAGTTGATATAAAAATACTGCAGCCCATATTATAAGCAGTACATATAGAGCTAGAGACATACCCTTACTCATAGCTATAGTAAGCCCCATGGTATTCATTCCAAAAAAGAAGTATGCAATGGCAATAGCAGAAACAACAGCTAGTGCTCCGGATTTACCTGTACTCATTTTAAGTACTAAAAGGCAAAAAAGCAGTATTATTAGAGGTGTTAGAGATAGTAATAATTCCATTATGTTGTTTGTTCCTTTCTAGATTGCTATTTTAATAATTCTTTAAGTGTCTTTATGTAAATTTCTGTACTTTGAACTACTTGATGAAAATATCCAAACTCATTTTTACCATGCATATTTTCTCCCGATGGTCCAAAGGTTACCGTCTTTATATTTGCTGAATTTACTAAAATATTTGAATCACATACTGATTTATCGTATTCCATTTTTAATATATTTCCCGTTACTTCCTGGTATTTTTCTCTTAGAGTCACTACCAATTCATCATCTTCAGGAATTGTGAAAGGTTCCATATACGGCATAGTTCTATCTTTTAATTTTACTTTAGTTTTTTCTTTTATGCCTAATTTTTCTGCTGCTTCAAAAATTTGTTTTTCTATAGTTTTATAATTTTCACCTTCCACAAAAAATCTTTCTAAAACTATATGACATTTGTTGGGCACTATTAAAGCATTTTGGATTCCACCTTCGATGTATTTAACACACCAAGATCCTCCACCCAGTTTTGGATGTATTACTGTAGGCAAGCTTTCAATCTCTACCGCAAGCTTACCAGCATTTATAATTGCATTTTCTCCAATTTCAGGATATTTACTGCTGTGAGCTGATTTACCTTCTACTTCAATTTCTATAGAGTATCTTCCTCTAAATCCTACTGCCACATTATCAAATCTGCATTCAGCCATAATAGCCATATCAGGGGATATATCTTCTTCTAAAAGTTTATATGTGCCTTGAGCTAATACTTCTTCATCGGAAACAAAGGCTGCTATTATTTCACCGCTGAATTCATCAGGATTATTTTTAAAATATGTAAGGGTTTCTATTATGGCACTGAGCCCACCTTTCATATCCATAGCTCCTCTTCCATAAGTTTTATCACCTATTTCTACTGGCTGGAAAGGATCTGTATCCCACTGGTCGTTAATACCTACTGTGTCAATATGTCCAATTAGAAGCATTGATGGTCCAGGTTTATTACTTTTTAATGATGTATATACTGAAGGTCTGAGTTTTTCTTCTTCGAAATATACCATTGTTGGCTCTAAACCTATTTCTTCTATTCTACTTTTAATGTATTCTCCTATTTCCTTTTCATTTCCTGATACACTATTTATTCTTATCATTTCGTGATAGTGTTTTTTTAATCTTTCTTTATTAATCACTTTTATCTACCTCCGATTAAAGTAATAAAGGAGAGCTCTAGATTTTTTATAGAATCTCTCCTATTTATTATTATGAATAATTTTTAATTAGTCATTTACTACTTTTGCTTGCTCATCATCTGGTAGTCTCTTTATTGTAATACCTGTCATAAAGTAGAATAATGATAATACTAAGCCTAAGTACAGCATAGGTGCGAATAAAGCATATTCAAAAGTCGGAACTCCTAAAGTTGTAGCTACGAATGCTCCTGTAACACTCCATGGTACAAGTGGTGCAAAAGCCGTACCTGTATTTTCAAACATACTTGAAAGGTTAACACCGTCTAACTTGTATTTTTTGTATAAAGGTGTGAACATAGGGCCTAAAACTGAGAATGTTACGTAGTAGCTTCCTGCTATTACAAAGAACAATCCGTGAAGTATAAAGGTACTTGTAAGTATGCTTTTCCAAGATTTTGCTACACTCTTAATTTTGTCAAGCAGTACATCGATTACTCCTGATGTTCTTAAAGGTGCTCCAAATATAGCTGCTGCTATAAGTAGTGCTACTGTACCAAGCATGCTTTTTATTCCACCTCTTAGAAGCATACTATCCACGATATCTACTCCCGTAGATTGAGAGAATCCTCCGTTTAATGCTCCGGCAAGACTACTTAAGCTAGCTCCCTGGAAAACTAGTGCAAATAAACATCCTAATAGTACTCCTACTCCAAATACTGGTAGCGTAGGTTTTCTTTTGAAAATTAGAAAAAGTACAACAACTGGCGGAAGAAGTAAAATCGGGTTTAAATTAAAAGTTGAATTTAAAGTACCCATTATTAATTCAACATTTTCTCCACTTGCTGTTCCTTCTGCAAATCTAAAGCCTAAGAATAGATAAAGTAATAAAGAAATAACATAACCTGGTAGTGTGGTGTAAAGCATCTGTTTGATATGATCTACTATATCTACTTCTGAAACTGCTGATGCAAGTACTGTAGTATCGGATAGTGGAGATAATTTATCACCAAATATAGCTCCTACTACTATTGCTCCTGCTGTGTAATGTAAAGGAACTCCAAGACCTGCTGATACTCCCATAAGTGCAACACCTACGGTACTGATTGTACCCCAAGATGTACCCATCATTACAGACATGATTGAAGCAACTAAGCATGTAATAAAAAGAAACATTTTTGGGCTTAAAAACTTTAACCCTATATATATCATGTATGGAACTGTCCCTGCTGAAACCCAGGATCCTACTAACATACCAACAAATATAAGTATTAATATAGGTATCATCATTGAATTAATATTTTGTAGTATTCCTTCCTGAATATCATCCCATTTGATGCCGAAAGATAATGATAGTATAATTACTAAAAAACCTGCAGCTAATAATGTGATGGTGGTTGGAGCTCCTACTATAAGTACTCCACCGAAAATTGTGATAATAGATGCTAATAACATAATAATTGCTTGATTACTAGATACTCTTTTCTTGTCCATTAAAATTTCCTCCGTTATTTTGAGTTAAAAATTTATGATTGTTAATCTGTTTAATAATTAAATATTGCTTCCCTCCTTATTTACAAAATGATGCTTAGATGTTTACTAAATTAAGCATATCTTTTAAAAATTTTAACATATAGAATTTTTATTGCTTCTATATGTCCTATATTAATATAAAACAATTTCGTAATAAAATCAATACACATAATGAAGTTTTTTTAAGGTAAAAATTTCATTTCCCTTGCATTTTGTAGCTTAAACTGTTATATTGATTTTTTTTCGTAAAATACAAAAATCTACACCTAAAATTGATTTGTTTTATAGTGCAGATTTGAGGTTTTTGATTATTCAATTTTATTTTATATAATTATATTTTAAATACTTTTCCTGCATTTAAGCTTTTAAATTTCTCTTTGTATTTCACTCTTCTTTATTCGTAAAGTATTCTTCTAAGGTTGTGTCTTGTCTGTATATTTTATCTGCTAAATTTTTACCAACATACCTTAAATGCCATGGTTCGTATAAATATCCCGTAATGTCTTCCTTGCCTTCTGGATATCTTATTATGAATCCAAATCTATGGGCATTTTCTCTAGTCCATATACCTTCTTCTGTTTCTCCAAATACATCTTCCAGTTGATAGCTTACACTTGCTGCAGTAATATCTAGTGCTAGTCCAGTTTGATGCTCGCTCTGTCCCGGATATGCACTGTATTTGTCCGCATAGTCTTGACCGTGGTTGTTTACTATGCTGTGGTATAGACTATCCTGAGTAGCATAAGATCTGTATCCGGATCTAGCTACTAAATTTAGACCTTCTTCTTCCTCTGCTGTTTTAAACATTTCTGTTATAGCATCTGAGGCTGCTTTTCTAAGCTGATTTATCTCCGGATTTGGTAAACATGTTTCTACTTCAAGCTTTACTAAATCATTTGGTACATATTCAGATGATAGATTTCTCTCTTTGTTTACAACCATATCGTAGGCATCAGGATTAGTTATGACGCCATTTTCATCTATAGTGTCCTCCAGGGAGTTAAATATCTCAATAGTAGCGTAAAGGTCTATATCTACCTCTTCTGCTCCTATATACTCCGCTACTACCACATGCTCTTCTCCCGTGATGGCATCTTCTCCTACAAGAGCTTTATTGTTTTCAAAACTTATCTTTTCTGTATCTGTTCTAAATTTCATATCTGATGTAATATCTATAGTTTTTCCACCTTCTAAAATAGCTTCTACTTTAAATTCCACTTCTTCTCCGCTTCCGGCTAAAACTTTTTCAGGGGAAATATTAATTCCGGTGATTTTAGGGTCTTTTTCTATTACTTCCGGCAAATCCACATCGGGATCTTCTATAACTGTTTTACATCCTGTAAGTATAATTAATAAAGCTACTGTGATCATAAGTAATTTTTTCATAGTTCTCCTCTTTCTGTTTGATTTTATAATGTTGATTGACTCTACTTATTATTATATGACCTGAGTTTGTTTATGTCTACTGGTATATTATTAAGATTGTGAATCATAAATTGAAAACTAAATGATTTTATTATATATTTATATATATTAGAGTGAAAAGTGAAAGGGGAAATATATGAAAATATTAATTGCACCGGATTCTTTTAAAGGTAGTTTATCCTCAGAGGATATTTGTAAAATAGGAAAAAAAGCATTAGAGCAGGCTTTAGATAATCCCCAGATCGATATACTACCTATAGCCGATGGTGGTGAGGGTACAGTTGCTTCTTTAGTTATTAACACTAATGGCAAATATGTTAATTTAGGAGTTAAAGGTCCTTACGGTGAGATGGTAAATGGAAAATACGGTATACTTGGTGATGGAGAAACTGCGGTTATAGAAATGTCAAATGCTTCAGGACTGGCTATTGCAGATAATACCAATCTGAATCCTTTAAAGGCTACCAGCTACGGTACTGGAGAAATGATACTTGATGCTGTCAATAAAGGATGCAGAAAATTTATTATAGGTATTGGAGGAAGCGCTACCAACGACTGCGGCATAGGTATGCTCCAGGCTTTGGGTTTTAAATTTCAAGATAAAAATGGAGATACAGTTCCGGGCACAGGTGAAAGTTTAGGAATAATAAGCAAAATAGATGATGAAAATGTTTTAGAGGGAGTTTTAGAATCCCAGTATCTGGTAGCCTGCGATGTAGACAATCCTCTTACAGGACCAAGAGGTGCTACTATGGTCTACGGACCACAAAAAGGGGCCGATGAAGCTGCTCTTAGAATCCTTGAAGATGGGATGATACATTTTGGAGACTTGATAGAAAATTATTTCGGCAAAAGAATAGTTGAGGTTCCAGGAGCTGGTGCTGCCGGCGGTATGGGTGCCGCTCTATACGGTTTTTTAGGTGCTGAACTTAAGTCTGGATTCGAAATTATTAAGGGTGTTATTAATTTAGATGAATTATTAGAAGAGAAAAATTACGACGTAATATTTACCGGTGAAGGCCAGATGGATCATCAAACTCTTATGGGTAAGCTGGTATTAGGTATTTCATCTTTAGGTAAAAAATATAACATACCGGTAATAGCAATATGCGGCTCTTTAAATAACGGATGGAAAGGTATGCTGGATAAAGGTCTTACTGCAGCTTACAGTATAGTTAATAAACCTATGACTTTAGGAGAGGCATTGGTTGATGCAGAAGAGTTTCTTTATGATAGTTATTATAATGTTGGTAAAATACTTAAATTATAGGAGATATTATGAAAAATGTAGGAATTTTATTATTTGATGATGTAGAAGTTTTGGATTTCGCTGGACCTTTTGAGGTTTTTTCTGTTACAGGTCAGAGAGAAGGTAAAGGATATTTTAATGTGTTTATAATTTCTGAAAAAGAATTGATAAAAGCTGTAAATGGATTGAAAATAGTCCCGGATTACAGATTAGATAACCATCCCAAATTAGATATTTTAGTAGTACCCGGTGGCTATGGTGCTAGGGTTGCAATAAAAAACAATAAACTTTTAAAATGGGTTAACGAGGTTTCTAAAAATTCAGAATATGTACTGTCTGTTTGTACAGGATCATTGATTTTAGCTAAAGCTGGATTGCTTAACAACTTAGAAGCCACAACTCACCATACCTGCTACGATTTGCTTCAAGAGTTAGATACAACATTGAAGTTAAAAAAGAGAAGATTTATTGATAACGGAAAAATAATAACTGCAGCTGGAGTATCTGCCGGAATTGATGCTTCTATGTATTTAATTGCAAAAATTCACGGTGAAGATGTATCTAAGGAGACTGCAAAATATATAGAATATCCATATTATAAATAAGGAGTTTAGCTTGAAGCTAACTCCTTATTATTATTTGTTTAATTTATCTACTGCTTTTTTGATTCTTTCCAGACCTTCCATCATTGTGTGAGTCGGGCAGGCTAAGTTCATTCTTTCGTAGCCTTCTGCTTCTTCTCCGAATACGTATCCTTCATCAAAGAATACTTCCGCTTCCTGCTGCATAAGTTTTTCGAGTTCATCTTTATCTAATCCCAAAGCCCTAAAATCCATCCACTGAAGGTATGTACCTTCTAAATCATATACCTTTATTTGTGGTAGATTTTCTGTCATGAATTTTTTTAGTTCTTTATGATTAGTTTGTATTAGTTCTATCAACTGATCTAACCATTCGTCACACTGATTGTATGCTATTTCACAGGCTTTGTACCCCATAATGTTCAAAAAATGAAATCCTGTAGCTGCAACCTGCTCATCGTATCTTTCTTTAATTTTTTCATTTGGAATTATAATGTTTGAGGTCTGCATTCCTGCCAGATTAAAGGTTTTGCTTGGTGCTGTACATACTATTATGTTTTCTTTTACTTCTTCTGATAATTTTGCCATAACCGTATGTTCGTATCCCTTCATTATAAGGTCGTTGTGTATTTCATCTGATAGTATTAGCACATCATTTCTAAGACAAATATCTGCAACTTTCTGTAATTCTTCTTTTTCCCATACTCTTCCGATTGGATTGTGAGGGCTGCAAAATAGTATGATTTTATTTTTAGGATCTTTTGCTTTTAATTCCAAATCTTCGTAATCAATTTCATATCTACAATTATTTTGAATTAGTGGATTTTTAACGAGGGTTCTGTGGTTTCTCTCGATAGATGCATAAAAAGGATAATATGCAGGAGTCATTAATATTACTCCATCTCCCGGCTCTGTAAATTCTCTTACTGCAGCATAGAATGCACTTACTACTCCCGGTGATAAGCTTATCCATTCTTCTTTTATATCCCAGTTATGTCTTTTTTTCATCCAACCTATTACAGCTTTATAGTAATCTTCTGTAGGCATTGTGTATCCTAAAATTGTATCATCTAAATAGTCTTTAAGTCCCTGTATAATTTCCGGTGGATTCTTAAGCTCCATATCAGCTACTGAAAAGGGTACTATTTCTTCTCCTACATTAGGATTCCATCCCATCATCTGCTCGTATTTAGCAGAACCTGTGTTGTGTCTGTTTACTACTGTTTTAAAATCGTATTTCATTTCGTCTCTCCTCTGATTTTTTTCTTTTTTACTTTTTCTATTTTAAATTTATCAAAAATTTTCATCTTTTTAAGTAACACTGCTGCAATTACAAATCTTACCGATAAATCTAAAGCCAGTACGTACCATATGTATATAATATCCCAGTCTAAAATAAATGATATTATTAAAGCTAAAGGAACTCTAATGAGCCATACTCCAATTCCCGAGATAGTAACTGGAATATTTGGATACCCAGCTCCTCTGAAAATACCGTTGAACATAAAGCCTAAGTTTTGAGGAAGTTGTGTGAATCCCATGATAAATAGGTACAGACTACCTATTTTTATAGTTTCTGCATCCGTTGTTAGCACTCTCATTATAATGCTTGGGAAAAGTATCAATGCTCCTCCTGTAAATGCGGTGATTATTACAGTAATTCTTATTAGTTCTTTATAGTAAATCTTAGCCTTTTTTAAATCTTTAGTACCGTAAGATTGTCCTATAAAAGTAGCTGATGCTATGGATATACCTAATGCAGGCATGTAGGAGATAGCTTCAGCCTGTAGTCCAAGCTGATAAGCTGCATATACAACTTCTCCATAGTTGAGTATAGCCCTAGTCAAGAATATAGATGATATCTGCCAAAAAGCCATTTCAAAGGATGTTGGTATACCGTATTTTAAAAGTTGGATAATTTCATCTTTTTTTACTATATTATAGTACTTATCATTTTCTACAACTATTTCATCCATTTCTTTAAAAAGTTTGTAAACTATGAATGCAAAACCAAATATATGTCCTATGGTAAAGGCATATCCTGCTCCTTTAAGACCAAGTTCCGGAAATCCTAAGTTTCCAAAGATAAGCACATATCCTAGGATAATATTTAAAATATTTAAAATTCCAGTAGCTACCATTGGGGTTTTTGCATTTCCCATACCTTGAAATATCCCGTTAGCCATTAATATAACTGCTGAAAATGGTAAACTCCAGGATATAGTTTTGAGAAAAACTACTGCATTTGCCAAAAGCTCCGAACTTGGATCAAATACTAATAGTATGGTATCTGTAAAATGGTAAATCAGCTGCTGAAATATTATTGAAAATCCTAAAGCTATGATAATACCTTGCTTTGATAAAAACAGTATCTTGTGATTTTCCCCTGCTCCGTAGCTTTGGGCAACATGAGCCGAAGCTCCTATACCTAAGCCTTTTAGAAATGTCCATATTATTCTAAAAATAATATTGCTGATACCAACTGCACCAACTATTAAAGGACTAATTCGCCCTACGTATATTAGAGTAACTGCTGTTGCCGCCATCTGAAGAAGATTTTCTCCTGTAACAGGTCCTATCATTAATAGTATTTTACGTCTTGCTGTTTCATTTTTTATAGGTTTTTTTGTTTTTTCTGCCATAGTTTCTCCTGTGAATTTTATCAAAATAATTTAAATGTTACTTTTAATATTATATGATTCTAAGAATATTATCAATAAACATAATTTCAATTTTTTTATTTGGAATATTTGCCATGAAAAAACTTTAATGGTATAATTATTTTTGAATTTAGTAAAAACTACCGAAAGGAGTGGTGATTATGGATGTGAGAAAAATATCAGTAAATAGAAAAAATACTACTTCTTTGGGTGCAGATTTTTAACTTGTATAACTAATAATATTGCAGACCTGTATCCCTTGAAGTAGCCCTTCAGGGGTTTTTTATGTCCAAAATTAGTTTGAATATTATTAGGAGGAAAATAAATAAAAATGGAAAGAAATGTTTTAAATAAATGGGGATTAAATAACTTTATAGTAAGTAATCTAGAAAATGACGAAATTAAATATCTTGGAAGAATAGTAACAGAAGGAGATAAAATATATAAGATTGCTACAGTTAACGGTATTTTAAATGGAGAGGTTTCCGGAAAACTTGAATACAATGCTGTAAACAGGGAAGATTTTCCTGCAGTGGGAGACTGGGTAATCTTGGATAGAAATGAAAAAGATACAGGAAATGCAGTAATCAAAAGAGTACTACCAAGAAAAACCAAGGTTTCTCGTAAGGTTGCCGGAAGAAAGTCAGATGAACAGATTATAGCTAGTAATATGGATTATATATTCATATGCATGGCACTAAACAGCGACTTCAATCAACGAAGATTAGAAAGATACTTAACCATAGTATGGGACAGCGGTGCTGAACCAGTAGTTCTTCTCACTAAAGCTGATCTTTGCGATAATGTAGATGAAAAGGTATTAGAAGCTGAAGAAGTAGCTATAGGCGTAGATATATACGTATCCAGTTCTATAACGGGAGAAGGTATCAATGAATTAAAAAAATATATAAATGAAGGTACTACCTGTGCTTTTGTAGGCTCTTCGGGAGTTGGTAAATCTTCCCTTATTAATTATTTAAAGGGTGAAGAATTTATGAAAGTTAAGGATATACGTAATGACGATAAAGGTAGACATACAACCACTCACAGGGAGCTTGTACAAATTCCAGGTGGAGGAATAATCATAGATACTCCCGGCATGAGGGAAATTCAGATTATGGATGTGGATGATTCCTTAGATAGGACCTTTTCAGATGTAGAAGAACTTACTAAAATGTGTAGATTTACCGACTGTCAACATGATACAGAACCTGGTTGTGCAGTGAAAAAAGCTTTAAAATCCGGAGAACTTGATGAAAGCCGGTGGGATAACTATCTAAAAATGAAAAAAGAAGTGGCTTACTTCAAAAGAAAAAACGATAAAAAACTGGAAAGTGAATACTGGGAAAAGATGAAAAAACGAAGCAAAAAAGTTAAGGATATTTACGAGTTTAGAAAAAAACATGGATTGAAAAAGTAATATATATATGCCCTTGGAAAATAAATCCAAGGGCATATATTTTAATTAAAATATATCCGTATATAAAAGCTAAAAAAGTTTTAGCAAATTAATTATTATGCCTTATTACCTTCGCTGTTAGCTTTATTGCTTCTACTTATTTTTTTGTTTTGTCTAATTGAAAATATAATAGATACCACAGCCATCACTATAAAGAATAAAGAAATTGGTCTTGTGAAGAATAACATGGCATTAGGATCCGTTAATAAAGCTCTTCTCAAGTTAGTTTCTGCCATAGGTCCAAGTATAACTCCCAATATAGCTGGTGTGAGTGGGTATTTGTATTTTACAAGTATGTATCCAAATAATCCCATTATTAGTAGTATGTATAAATCGGAAATTCTGTTATTTAACACATAAGTTCCAATTACACATAGAGTTAAAACTACAGGAACAAGTATGTATTTAGGTATATTTACTATTTTTACAAAAACTCTCGCTCCAGCAAATTGAATAACCAGCATAAATACACTTGCTACCATAATTGAAGCAAATATACTTCCAACAATTTCAGGATTGTTTTGAATCAACAAAGGTCCAGGATTAACACCGTGTATCATAAGAGCTGATAATACTACTGCTCCTACAGCACTTCCTGGTATTCCAAGAGAAATAGTTGTAATCATTCCTCCACCTGCTGTTGAATTGTTGCCTGATTCAGAAGCTATAATTCCATCTGCTATACCAGTACCAAATTTTTCAGGATGTTTCGATCCTTTTTTTGCCTGGTCATAGGCCAAAATATTGGAAATACTAGCTCCAGCTCCCGGTACTGCTCCGATAAAGGTACCTATTAAGGAAGACCTTAGTAGATTAATAGGTTGGCTGAGAGTAATTTTTAAACCTTTAACTAAATCAATATCAAATTTCTTATTTATAGCCTCGCTTTTACTTTTAAGATCATCATCAGAGTGAATATTGTGACTTTCTATTTCTCCAAATAATCTGGAGATTGCAAACATACCTATAAGAACAGTCAAAAAAGGTACTCCTGCTTGTAAATAATACAATCCAAAAGTATATCTTGGTACTCCAGTCATAGGGTCTATTCCAACATTTGCTATGGCCAATCCAAGTAATCCTGCTAATAATCCCTTTTCTACAGATTCTCCTGTCAGACCAGCTATTATAGTTATGGAAAATGCTATAAGAGAAAAGTATTCCCAAGGTCCTATTTTCATAGCAAGGGCTGCTATCTGAGGCGCTATAGTTACAAGTGCCACCATACTAATTATAGATCCAAAGAAAGATGACCAAATTCCAATGGATAATGCTCTACCAGGATAACCGTTTTTAACCATAGGATATGCGTCAAAAGTTGTTGCAACGGCTGAGGGAGTTCCAGGTATACCAAGTAACGCAGCAGTTATCAAACCTCCTGAAAGACCTCCTATTGAAACGCCTAAGATGGTTGCAACTCCTTGGGTAGGAAGCATTCCAAAGGTAAATGGTAATGCTAGTACAACAGCCATAGTAATTGTAAATCCCGGTATGGCTCCGGCTATAATTCCCCCTAAAACTCCAATAAATATAGAGAATAGGATGCTAATGCTCATGATTTCACTGAATCCTAAAGTCAATAGATCAAACATAATAAACCTCCATTAGTCAAAAAATAATCCGGCTGGAAAAACAACAGTTAAATAAGAAGTAAAGAAGAAATACGCTCCTAAACTTACGAATAAAGTTAAAATTATAATCTTAGGAATATTTTTTTTGCTTCTATCACTTAAATACCATTGTGTTGAAAACATGAATAATATAGTAGTTATTATAAATCCAATATATTTCATAGAAAATACATAAATTGCAAACATAATTAGTATCATAAGTACAGGTCTATATTTTTCTATAAATTTTTCTTTTGAAAAATCAAAAGTAATTTTCTTTTTTCTCATAATTCTTATAATATTTATTATTGCAAGAATAAATATTGAAACAGCTATTATTTTCGGAAATCCATCGGCTCCAACACTTCCTCTAGTAAAACCAGATATGAATCCTAATGAACTAATATACATATATATACTTAGTATTATGAAGAAAATTGAGATAACAATATCTCCCATATTTTAACCTCCTTTTAAAATGAGTGCTTGTAAACAAGCACTCATAAGATTTTACTGTAATTGATCTGCTATCTTAGCTGTGTTTGTATTTAATGTATCTAGGTAGCTTTTGTAAGCTTCTTGATCTAAGAATAATGTATCAATACCTTGATTTTCTAGGTCTTTAACAAATTCTTCATCTTGTGCAGTTTCTTCTAGTGCTTTTTCAAGTATAGTAACTATTTCTTCAGGAGTTTCTTTTGGTACTACGATACCTCTTCTTACAGAAGCAACTAAATTAATGTCTTTTTCCATTAAAGTTGGTAAGTCTGGAGTTAATTCACTTCTTTCTTCACCAGCGAATGCTAATAGTTTAATATCACCATTTTCAACAAATTGAATTACTGAAGCATAATCAGCTACTGTAGTATCTAAAAATCCTCCTGCTAATGCCTGCATTCTCTCTCCAGTTCCTTCATAAGGTACTAAGTTTAATTCTGTTCCCATTTCTTCAGCCATTACTGCTCCCCATGCATGGGCAACACCCTGAAGAGTCATTCCAAATGAAACATCTCCTGGATTTGCTTTAGCATACTCTATAAATTCTTCTAAAGTATTGTAAGGTGCATCTGCGTTTGCAGCAAGCCACTGTGGAGTATCTGTCATATTTGCTATAGGTATGAAAGTGTCGTAGTTTATTTCTGTAACTCCTGCATGATGTGCTATTACAAGTCCTTCATGAATCATTCCTATATAATATCCGTTAGCTGGGTTTTCAGCTAATTCCATTAATCCTATAGTACCGCTTACACCTGGTTTGTTAACAACTACTAATGGTTGTCCCAAGTATTTCTCTGCATGTTTTGCTACTGTTCTCATTGCTACGTCACTACCACCACCTGGACTCCAAGGTACGATAAATTGTATGGATTTTTCAGGATATGCAACCTCATCTTCTCCACTACAGCCTACTACAACAGTGATTAATAATGATATTATTAATACTAATGCTAATTTCTTGTTCATTTTGTTCCCTCCTATTTAATATATATATGTTATTACCACACTGCTACATAACCATCTGTTCTTGGCTCAGTAGCTCCGGTATAAACACCCTGGTCATCTCTTAAAATAATTTGACCTCTTCCAAAAGTTAAGTCGCTTATTTTCATGTCGATTTCATGTCCCGATTTTGCAAGATTTTCAGCTAAAGATTTGCTTACCTCTGTTTCAATTTCTACTTTTTTTCCTTCCATCCACTGCCATCTTGGTGCATTTAATGCATCCTGTGGATTTAAGTTGAAATCTATCATACTGGACACTACTTGAACATGTCCTTGCGGTTGCATAAATCCTCCCATAACTCCAAAAGGTCCTATTGGTTTGCCCTCTTTTGTCAAAAATCCCGGTATGATCGTATGATAAGGTTTCTTGTTTGGAGCAACACAGTTTACATGGCCTTCTATCATATTGAAGTTATGACCTCGATTATGAAGTGAAATTCCAGTTTCTGGTACTACCACACCAGAACCAAAGCCCATATAATTGCTCTGTATATATGAAACCATATTACCTTCTTCATCTGCTGTTGCAAGGTATACAGTGCCTCCTTTATCAGGTTGTCCCGGCTCAGGTGTAATTGCTTTATCCTTTATCAACTTAGCTCTTTCTTTTCCGTATTCTTCGGAAAGAAGGCTTTCTATACTTACATTCATAAAGCGAGGGTCAGTTATATATTTTTTACCATCTGCAAAAGCAAGTTTTACTGCTTCTATTTGTTTATGATATGTGTCTAAAGTTTCTCTTTCAGTAAATTCGAAGTTTTTAAGTATGTTAAGTGCTATAAGAGCTACTATTCCATGGCCGTTTGGTGGTATTTCCCAAACATCATATCCTCTATAATTAACACTTATAGGTTTTACCCATTCTACTTCAAATTTTTCCAGGTCACTTTTTCTAATAAAACCATCATTTTCTACTGAAAATTTATGAATTTTATCAGCTAATTCTCCTTTATAGAAAGAATCAGACATGGTTTTTCCGATTTCTTTTAAAGTCTGTGCATGATAACTTGATTTCCATATTTGTCCAGGTACTACAGGATAACCTTCTGGCATAAATACCTTGTACCAATTTTCAAACACTTTTCCTTCAGTATGCTTTTTAAATCTTTCATAACCTTTATTCCATAATTGTGAAACTGTTGCTGATATAGGGTATCCTTCTTCTGCATACTTTATGGCAGGTTCTAAAACTTCCATTAAAGTTAATTTACCATATTTATCTATTAATTCAGCCCATGCTTTAGGTACACCGGGAACTGTTACAGGCGTTAGTCCGAATTTTGGTAATTCTTCCAATCCTCTTTTTTTTAGTTCTTCATAGGTTAAAAGTTCTGGTGAAGGTCCACTTGCATTCAATCCGATTAATTTTCCTTTAAATGATATAATAGCAAAAGCGTCTCCTCCTATACCATTTGATGTTGGCTCAACAACTGTTAAGCATGCTGCTGTAGCAACTGCAGCATCTACTGCATTTCCACCTTTTTTTAAAATATCAAGACCTGCTTGTGATGCTAAAGGTTGGGAAGTAGCTACCATTCCTTTTTTTCCTTGGACTACAGTTCTTCTGGATCCGTAGTTGTATGTTGTGTTGTTATAATTCATAATATTAACTCCTTAATTAATGTGCTAGTCTCCCTTACAATTAGTAAGTTTTTGTATTCTATTAGAAATTCGTCAAAAAACTAATTTAATTATATTTATTAATAAACAGTTATATTAATTTAGTATGTATCGCAGAACATAAGTATTTATTAATTTTTCGTAATTTTACTAT
>JAWSUU010000036.1:0-17526 GCA_033549325.1 Bacillota bacterium
ATGGATCCAATATTTATAGAAGTACTTGGTTTTGGGATTAAAGGGGCTGCAATTGCAACTATAATAGGACAAACTCTAGGATTTATGTATGTTATGAATTACTTTTACAGAGGGAATAGTAATTTTAAAATTATGCCTCATCATTTAAAGCCTAACTTTGAATATATAAAAGAAATATTCTCAGTAGGATTTCCTACATTTATGAGAAATGTTGCTGGAAGTGTTTTAGCAATTGTTGCAAATAATTCTCTTGGGTATTACGGAGGAGATATTGCCTTAAGTGTATATGGTGTGATTCAGAGAGTATTAAGATTTGCTCTTATGCCTATGTTTGGAATAGTTCAGGGATTCCAACCTATAGCAAGCTATAATTACGGAGCTGAAAATTTCGAGAGAGTCAAAGAGGTTATAAAGGTAGCATTAAAGGCTTTAGTAATATATGCAACGATAAGTATTATAATGGTACAGTTATTTCCAGAATTAATAATAAGCTTGTTCAATAAAGATTCAGAACTAATAAGTCTAGGAAAAAATGCATTGAGGATAGTTACGATAATGATGCCTTTAATTGGAGTGCAGGTTCTTGCAGGTTCAATGTATCAAGCATTAGGGAAACCTAAGCCAGCCCTAATAGTTTCAATGTCTAGACAGACATTGTTTTTAATACCACTCATATTAGTACTGCCAAGCTTTTTCAACATGGGTCTAATGGGTGTTTACTGGGCATTTCCAATAGCAGATGCGTTATCAATAATTTTAAGTAGTTATATGCTGAGAAGGCAGATGAAAATATTAGATAAAAAAATCTTGCTTGAAAAATAAAAAATTGCTGAAGTTTAATTCAGCAATTTCATTTATTTAAAAATGATTTTGGCTAAAAATGGCTTTTTTATTGTAATAGCTTGTACAGGACAAAGCTCCTGACAACAAAAACAACTTATGCACTTATCATAATCTACTTCCGGCTTTCTATCGATCATATCTATTGCTACTGGAGGGCAGTTTGCAGCACAGTCACCACAGCCTATACAGATATCATGATGAAAAACTGGTTTGGATTTTAATCTATCTATTAAAAGATTCATAATGGGCTTTGGAATGTTTCTAAGGTTTCCGCTGTTGGCGGGAGCTTTTTTAAAATCACTAACAATTAAGTTTTCAATTTTTTCTCCTAATATATCTTTGGAAAAATCAAAGTTTCCGATCATATTTCGATCCATTGCTTTTCTTAAGGTAGGAACATCATTAATATCTAATCCTATTATCTTACAGGCACATAAATCTAAATGATGAGGATTTTCCGAAGCCAGTAAAAGTCCTAAATGTCTTTTGCTACCACCTGAGGGACCAGCACCTTCCATTGCATCTATTCCATCCATAATGTGAAGGACCGGTGTAACACTTTCACAGATATCTATTAAAGAATCAGCAAAATCATTTATATCAGGCATTTTTACATGAAACTCAGCTTTGTTCGTACCGGGGACTAATCCAAATAAATTTTTAACAGCACCTGTGAAAACTGCAAAACCATGAGTTTTTAACTTAGAAACATTTATAATTTTATCGACATCATTAATCATGTCCGTTAGCAAAATATTATTTAAAATAACACCTTCTTTAAACTCTTTTGTAAAGGAGTTAAAGTTGTAGTTTAATTCAGTATTTTTGATATTAGTAGCTTCCATCATGCCTGTACTTTTATATATAGTATTCAGCATAGGACTGATAAAAGGTCCTCCGGGACTATCTCCAATTAAAACAGTGCCACCGTGATCAATTATAATTTCAGCCAGAGCCTTTATCATAGCAGGGTGAGTTGTTGTAGCATCTTCAGGCTTTTTTTTCATTAGCAAATTAGGTTTAAGCAGAATTCTATCACCCTTTTTAATAAACTTTTCTGTTCCTCCTAAATTATCTAAGGTTTTTAATAATGTTTCTTTTATTTTATTATAGTCATAATTATCTTGTTTTATTATAGATACTTTCATAAGCACCTCCATATTTTATAATTCTCATTATATATTTTTTAACTAAAGAAGTAAAATATAAAAATTGAAATAATTAAGATTATTATAAGATTTAGGGTGTATTATATATAGAATAATAATGCATTGAATTTATTAAGTGTTTATAACAATTTTATCATATACTTGACGAAAATATATATAAACTATAAAATATTATTACGAACGAATGTTCAGAGGTGAATTAATTTGAATAAATTTAAAATAAAAGCGGATTTTAAGCCGACGGGAGATCAACCTAAGGCTATAGAAAAACTAACAGATGGTATAAATAAAAATAAAAAGTTTCAAACATTGCTGGGGGTTACAGGTTCCGGTAAAACATTTACTATGGCAAACATAATTCAAAATGTGCAAAAACCAACTTTAGTAATGGCTCACAATAAAACCTTAGCGGGGCAGCTTTACAATGAATTTAAAGATTTTTTCCCGGATAATGCAGTTGAGTATTTTGTTAGTTATTATGATTATTATCAACCTGAAGCTTATGTACCTTCATCAGATACATACATTGAGAAGGATGCATCAGTAAATGATGAAATAGATAAATTAAGACACTCGGCTACTGCTTCTCTATTTGAAAGAAGAGATGTTATTATAGTGGCTTCTGTATCGTGTATATATGGACTTGGTAGTCCTATTGATTATGAGAATTTAGTTATATCATTAAGACCTGGTATGATTAAAGATAGAGATGAGATAATAGAAAAATTAATAGAGATACAGTATAGTAGAAATGATATTAATTTTACAAGAGGTACATTTAGAGTAAGAGGAGATGTTCTGGAAGTATTTCCAGCTTCATCTTCGGAACAGGCAGTTAGAATAGAATTTTTTGGCGATGAAATAGACAGGATAACAGAGGTAAACTCTCTTACGGGAGAAGTAATAGGAAGAAGAAAACATATATCTATTTTTCCTGCTTCTCACTATGCTACGACAGATGAAAATATAAAAAGAGCAGTTAAGGATATCGAAGTAGAGCTTCAAGAAAGATTAGAAGTACTTAGAAAAGAAGATAAGTTAGTTGAAGCCCAAAGACTTGAGCAGAGAACTAGATATGATATAGAAATGCTGAGGGAAATGGGATTTTGTACGGGTATAGAAAACTATTCTAGACACATAAACAATTTAAAACCGGGACAAAGACCTTATACTCTCATTGATTACTTCCCTGACGATTATTTAACAATAATAGACGAATCCCATATGACGGTACCTCAAGTTAGAGGGATGTATAATGGAGATAGGTCCAGGAAACAAACTCTTGTTGATTTTGGATTTAGACTTCCTTCAGCTTTGGATAATAGACCTTTAAAATTCCAAGAATTTGAAGATAAGATTAATACAGCAACCTTTGTTAGTGCTACTCCAGGACCTTATGAAGAAGAACATTCAGAAAATATTGTAGAGCAAATAATTAGACCTACAGGTCTTATAGATCCGGAAATCCAAGTAAGACCTGTAAAGGGACAGATTGATGATTTATCAGAGGAGATAAGGAAAGTAACAGAGAAAAATCAAAGGGTACTAATTACTACATTAACTAAAAAAATGTCAGAAGATTTAACATCTTATTATAAAGAGATGGGAATAAAGGTTAGATATCTACACTCAGATATAGATACTTTAGAAAGAATGGAAATTATTAGAGACTTAAGACAGGGGAAATTCGACGTTTTAGTTGGAATTAACTTATTAAGAGAGGGTTTAGATTTACCCGAAGTATCCCTTATAGCTATATTGGATGCAGATAAGGAAGGTTTCTTAAGATCTGAAACCGCTTTAATACAAACGATAGGTAGAGCAGCTAGAAATTTAGATGGAAGAGTAATCATGTATGCTGACAATATGACTGGCTCCATGGAAAGAGCAATATATGAAACAAATAGAAGAAGGAAAATCCAGGAAGAGTATAACATGAAAAATAATATTCAGCCTAAATCTATAATAAAAAATGTTAAAGATGTAATGAAGGCAACTATAGCTGCAGAAGAGGAAGAAGAATACAATACAGAAAAAATCCAGCTATCATCTATATCAGATATTGATAAGAGAATAAAACAACTGGATGAAAAGATGATGGTATCAGCTTCTAAATTGGAATTTGAAAAAGCAGCCAAATACAGAGATGAAATAAATGAACTTAAAAAATTAAAGAAAAGATTTTAAAGGAATAGGAAGGATTTATGAGAAAAAATATATATATTAAAGGTGCTAAAGAGCATAACTTAAAAGATATAAATGTAGAATTACCAAGAGATAAGATGATAGTATTTACGGGCATTAGCGGATCAGGAAAATCTTCCCTTGCTTTTGACACAATATATGCTGAAGGTCAAAGAAGATATGTGGAAAGCTTATCTTCTTATGCGAGACAGTTTTTAGGACAGATGGAAAAACCAAATGTTGAATACATTGAAGGTTTATCTCCAGCTATTTCTATAGATCAAAAAACTACAAACAATAACCCAAGATCTACGGTGGGAACAGTAACCGAGATATATGATTATATGAGATTATTATATGCAAGAGTTGGAACTCCTCACTGTCCCCAGTGTGGAAAGGAAATTACCTCACAATCTTTAGACCAAATAGTAGATAAGGTAATGGAATTAGAAGAAAGAACAAAAATTAGACTATTGGCACCGGTAGTTAGAGAACAAAAAGGAACCCACAAAAAGCTTTTAGAAAAAATTAAAAAAGAAGGTTTTGTTAGGGTAAGAGTAGACGGTGTAGAATACGAAATTGAAGATAAAATTGTTTTAGATAAGAATATTAACCACTCAATCGAAGTTGTTGTAGACAGAATTATAGTTAAGGAAGGTATAACAAGAAGGCTTACAGATTCAGTAGAAACCTGCCTGGAATTAGCAGAAGGCTTGGTTATAATAGATGTTGTAGATGGGGAAGAAATACTTATGAGTACCCATTTTGCATGTATTGATTGTGGTATTAATATTGGAGAAATTTCAACTAGAATGTTTTCCTTCAACAATCCTTTCGGTATGTGTGAAAGTTGTCACGGGTTAGGGGTAGAAAAAAATATAGATGTAAATTTAGTTATACCAAATAAAGATCTTACAATAGGTGAAAGAGCTATAGATCCTTATGGAACTACTAGAGACGGATACTACTATCAAATATTCAGTACCTTAGCAGATTATCACGATTTTGATATTAATAAGCCGATTAAAGAAGCTTCTGATAACTTTATGAAAGAACTTCTCTACGGGACGAAAGGCAGAGAACTTGAAATTAAATTCAATAGTAAATTCAAAGGAGAAACGGTAATCGCTAAACCCTTTGAAGGGGTTGTAAACAACTTAGAAAGAAGATATAAGGAAACGGGCTCAAAAAGCATAAAAGACTGGATAGAAGGATATATTAACGAGACACCATGTAAATCCTGTCACGGTCAAAGATTAAATCCTATAAGTTTAGCTGTAACAATAGAAGGTAAAAATATTATTGAATTAACGGATCTTTCAATAAGTGAACTTTATGACTTCATTTCAAATCTTAAACTTGATGAAAGAAAGAAATTTATAGCAGAACAAATTGTAAACGAAATAAAAGCAAGAGTTAAGTTTTTACTTGATGTAGGATTAGACTACCTTACCTTAAGTAGAAATGCAGGAACCTTATCCGGTGGAGAATCACAAAGGATTAGGTTGGCTACACAAATAGGAGCTAGTTTAGTTGGAGTTCTTTACGTTCTAGATGAACCTAGTATAGGGTTACATCATAGAGATAATAAAAGACTCATAAAAACACTGAGAAATTTAACAGACATAGGAAACACACTTATAGTAGTAGAACATGACGAAGAGACAATTGAAAGTGCAGATTGTATATTAGATATAGGACCAGGAGCTGGGATACATGGTGGAGAAATAGTAGCACAAGGTTCTATAGACGATATAATTAATTGTGAAAAATCTATAACTGGTCAATACTTAAGCGGAAAGAAAAGAATTCCAATTCCTAAAAAAAGAAGATTAAAAAACGGGAAATATATTACAGTAAAGGGAGCAGAAGAAAATAACCTAAAAAATATTGATGTGAAATTTCCTTTAGGTTTATTTACATGTGTAACAGGAGTTTCAGGATCTGGAAAAAGTTCTTTAGTAAACGAAATATTATATAAAGGACTGAGAAGTAAAGGACCAAGATCTCGAATAATTCCAGGAAAACATAAAGAGATTAAAGGTTTTGAGAACATAGATAAGATAATAAATATAGATCAATCTCCTATAGGAAGAACTCCTAGATCAAATCCAGCTACTTACACAAAAGTTTTTGATGATATCAGAGATGTTTTTGCCATGACTCAAGAAGCAAAAGCAAGAGGATATAATAAAGGAAGATTTTCCTTTAATGTAAAAGGAGGTAGATGTGAAGCCTGTAAAGGAGATGGAATAAATAAAATAGAAATGCATTTTTTGCCGGATGTATATGTTCAGTGCGAAGTTTGCAAAGGTAAAAGATATAATAGAGAAACCTTAGAAGTAAAGTACAAAGGTAAAACTATTAGCGATGTTTTAGATATGACTATCGAGGAAGGTTTGGACTTTTTCAGCAATATACCTAAAATTAAAAGAAAACTTAAAACCATGTTTGATGTTGGATTAGGCTATATTAAACTAGGGCAGCCATCACCTCAGTTATCTGGTGGTGAAGCTCAGAGAATCAAGCTAGCTTCCGAACTAGGTAAAAGAAGTACTGGAAAAACTTTCTATATACTTGACGAACCTACAACAGGTTTGCATATGGCTGATATACACAAATTAGTAGAGGTTTTAAGTAAGTTAGTAGATGCAGGAAATACTGTTGTAGTAATAGAGCATAATTTGGATGTAATTAAAACTGCCGATTATTTAATAGACTTAGGACCTGAAGGTGGAGAAGGTGGAGGACAGATAGTATTTGAAGGTACTCCTGAGAAAATAATTGAAGATGAAAGCTCATTCACTGGAGAATATTTAAAAAAGATATTAGAGTAATACGAAACCATTTAACTAACTATATGGTTTCGTTAAATGAGGTTTCATATATTGAAAAGAAAAAAGATAAGGGGTATAATTTAGATATAAAGGGGGAATTAAAATGGAAGAACTTTTCATAGGAAAAAGAGAAATATTCGACAAATTACCAGTAGGGATAGCAAAATGCAAGTCTATATTAGAGGAAAGTGAAAACGACTTTGTAATACAGGATGGTAATTCCACCCTTTGCAAAATGGCGGAAAAAGAATCTTATGAATTTTTTAATGAAAAATTCACAAAAGCATTTCCTAAAGCTAAGGAATCTTTATTTGATTGGGTAAGAATATTTAATGAAGTAGCTATTACCCAGAAGCATAAGACGATTGAACAGTACTTTGATGTTTTTGAAAAATATTTGAGAATTGAAATTATAAGTATAGAGAGAGGATACTTTTACTTAATTATTGAAGACATATCATTAAAAAAAAATTACAATGACCTTCTTTTAGATAAACAACTTGAAATAGAATATCTAGAAAAAGAGCTGCGAAACAAATCAAAAAAAGATTCTCTTATTGACGTATATAATCAACAAGTTATGATAAAAAAACTAAAGTTTAAAATGGAAAATTTTAAAAATGATGGAGAGTCTCTCTTTTGTGCAATTTTAAATATTGATAGATTTGATGATTTGAATTATAAATATACAATAGAATTTAGCGACACAATACTTAAAGAAGTTGGAGAAGTATTAAAAAAATCGATAAGAAAAATAGATGTTTTAGGTAGAATCGGAAATGATGAATTTTTAATTATAATGCCCAACATTACAATAGATATTGCTAAGATAGTAATTAATAAAATAAAAAGTCAGATAAGGACGGACATAAAGTCTCTACCTAAAGGAGAATTGACTCTGAGTGGAGCGGTTGAAGAGTATGAGGGAGAATCCTTAGAAGAATACTATCAACGGTTAAAAAACAGTGTAAGAAAAGCTAAAAAAAGAGGAAGAGATACAGTATTATTATAAAAAACTCCATGTGATTATGGAGTTTTTATAAAGGTGGTAATATGTTTAATATAAAAGAAGAGTTAAATAAACTCCCGGATAATCCTGGAGTTTATATGATGAAAGATGACATGGATAATATAATCTATGTTGGAAAGGCTAAAAACTTAAAAAAAAGAGTGCGACAGTACTTTCAATCTTCAGGACATTCATTAAAAATAGGAAAAATGATAAGCAAGATAGAGAGCTTTGAATACATTATCACAGATAATGAAATTGAAGCTCTAATTTTAGAATCCAATTTAATCAAAAAGAATAGACCGAAATACAACACGTTACTTATGGATGATAAGCACTATCCTTATATAAAAGTGACAGTAAGGGAGGATTTTCCTAGAATAATAAAGGTAAGAAAAATACAAAAAGATAAAAATAAATACTTTGGTCCTTACGTAAACACATATTCAGTAAATAAGACTATAGAGGCATTAAGAGATATTTTTAAAATTAGAACCTGTAGAATAAATATTAAAACCGGTAATGAAAGAAAAAGACCCTGCTTAAATTACTATATAAAAAGGTGTTACGGACCCTGTGTTGGAAATATTAATAAAGAAGATTACAGAAAAATGATTGATGAAGCTATAGACATATTAGATGGAAAAGAAAATAAAATTATTAGTATTTTAGAAGAAAAAATGTTGAAAGCTTCAGATGATTTAAAATTTGAATTAGCAGCTGAGTATAGAGATAAAATAGAATCTATAAAAAATATTAATGAAAAACAAAAAATTACTTCAACAAAACTTGTCGACCTTGATGTTATAGGTATGGTACTAGGAGATGATAGAGCAGTAGTAGAAATATTTTTTGTGAGAAATGGAAAAGTACAAGGACAAGAAGATTACATACTTCAGTATAACGGAGAAGAAAAGGAAGATGTGATAGAAGCCTTCTTAAAACAGTTTTATTCTGGATCTGTATACGTACCTAGAGAAATATACATACAGGAGGAAATCCAGGATAAAGAACTAATCGAGAAATGGCTTGAAGATAAAAGGGGTGGAAAAACAGAAATAAAAGTACCAATTAAAGGAGATAAAAATATGCTCCTTAAAATGGTTAGAAAAAATGCTTTTGAGAAACTCCATAAAAACTTCGATAAAATAAAAAAAAGAAAAGAAGATTCAAAAGAATCTGTAGAAGAGCTGGAAAAACTATTGAATTTGGAAAAAACAGTAGATAGAATTGAAGCTTTTGATATATCAAATATACAAGGAGTGGAAAATGTTGGATCAATGGTAGCTTTTGTAGATGGTATACCTAAGAAAAGCGATTATAGAAGGTTCAGAATAAAAACTGTCTACGGTCCTAATGATTATAAAAGCATGGAAGAGATGCTTGATAGAAGAATAAGTAGAGGATTAAAAGAAAAAGCTAATGTGATAAAAGGAAAAAGCTTTGATAAACTTCCAGATTTAATTTTAATAGATGGTGGAAAAGGACAGATTAATATTGCTGAAGAGGTTCTGTATAATTACGGAGTAGATATACCTGTATGTGGTATGGTAAAGGATGATAAACATACTACAAGAGGGTTAATTTACAATAACAAAGAATTTAAAATAAGTAAAAATTCAAGTATATATAGATTAATAGCTTCAATACAAAATGAAGCCCATAGATTTGCAATAACTTATCATAAAAATTTAAGAAGTAAAAATGCATTTAAATCGGAACTTGATGATATTCCAGGTGTAGGAGAAAAAAGGAAACTTAATTTGCTTAAAAAATTTAAATCAGTAGAAAAAATAAAAGAAGCAACTTATGAAGAACTTCTAGAAACTGAAGGTATGAATAAAAAAGTAGCCGAGGAAATAATAAATTTTTTTAGAAATTAGATTTCACAGTTGACTGATAAGAAAATAACATATATACTTGACTTAAATTAAATATGTATTTTAAGGTGCCTTTTAATAAAAGGGTAAAAGGGAAAGAGGTTAGAGTCCTCTACAGCCCCCGCTACTGTATTTAAGTATGAAATCTTTCTATTACCACTGATCCTAAGATTGGGAAGGAAGAAAGAGAGTAAGATAATCTAAAAGTCAGTAAACCTGCCTTGAAATCACGCATAACAACTTCGGTGGGAAGTGGGTTGATGTAAAGGTAAATGCAGATTAAATTATAGACATATTTTTTTCTTAGATATAGATAGTTTATTCACCTGCAACCTAATATATTGACTGTAATCCTGCTGAGAAGCAGGTTTTTTAGTTTTTTGAATTAATATTAAATAAATATAAAGTCAATAATAAAATAGAAAAATATTATCTTAAAAAACTTAAGATTGGATTTAATAAAAGGAGAATAAGATGAAATTATATGGAGTAGGAGTAGGCCCGGGAGATAGCAAAGATGTAACAGTAGGTGTAGTAGAAATATTAAATAATTCACCTGTAATTTTTGTTCCGGTTAAAAAGCCGGGAGTTGAGAGTGCAGCATATAAAGTTGTTAAAGAATATATAAAAGGGAGTGAAATTGTAGAACTCGTGTTTCCAATGAATTATAATAAAGAAAAGTTGGGAAAGCAGTGGAAAGAAAATGCAAGAATAATAGAGAATAAACTCAAGGAAAATAAAACTGGTACTATCATTACTCTTGGAGATATAAGTTTATACAGTACAACTATGTACATTGAAGAAATATTAAAGGATAAAGATATAGATATAGTTTTAAAACCAGGAATTACTTCTTATTCAAAGATAGCATCTATTTTGGGAATACCTTTAGCAAAATGGGAAGAAGGACTTGCTGTGGTGCCAGGTTCTAGGGATAGTAGTTTTAATCTAGAAAAAATTTTAGAAAATTTTGAAAACATAGTGATTATGAAACCTTCCCATAAGCCTGAAGAAATAATTACAGCTTTAAAAAACAATAATCTTCAAGACTGTTTTAAACTAGTAGTTAAAGCTGGAACGGAAGAAGAAATAATAGTAGATAATTTAGAAGGATTAAAAAATGGGATACCATATCTGTCAACTATGATAATAAAAAAGAGTTAATTAAATAAAATATAAAATTTATATAGAAAATTAAATAAATTTCTAAGGTGCCTTTAATAAAGGGAAAAGGGAAAGAGGTGAAAATCCTCTACAGCCCCCGCTACTGTAATTAGGACGAAATTCTTAAACAACCACTGGGTGAAAAACTGGGAAGGTAAGAATAGTAGGAGGAACAATAAGTCAGTAAACCTGCCTTAGAATAGTATACAACGACTTCGGTGGGAAGTAAGTTGATGTAAAGGTTGTTTTATTAAATATATAATATATAACATTAAAATTTCTGTGTTATTATTAACAAATAATATTTAACAATCTGATAAATTAACTTAAATCCTGCTGGAGAGCAGGATTTTTATTTTTATAAAGGAGACTGAATAATGAAAGGTTTTGTTTTGGCTGGAACAAACAGCGGAGTAGGAAAAACTACTGTATCAATAGGAATTATGAAAGCATTAAAAAAAAGAGGATTAAAAGTAGCGCCATTTAAAGTAGGACCGGATTACATAGATACTGCTTTTCATGCTTTTGTTACAAAAACTCCATCACATAATATTGATTTGGTAATGTTAGATGAGTACACAAATAAAAAACTTTTTTACAAACATATTAATTGTAAGAGTATAGCTGTCGTAGAAGGAGTTATGGGTTTATATGATGGAGTAGACTTTTCTCTTGAAAATGGAAGTACAGCACAAGTATCTAAAATTTTAGGTTTGCCGGTAATACTGATATTAAAACCAAAAGGAGTTGGAGCTAGTATTCTTGCCCAAATTAAAGGATATGTTGAATATGATAATAATTTAGAAATTAAAGGAATAATATTAAATGAAACTAGTGAAGCTATGTACAGATTTTATAAGAGTCCTATTGAAAATAATTTTGGAATTAAATGTATAGGACATATTCCTAAAGAAGATAAAATCATCTTTGGAAGCAGACATCTTGGTCTTGTGCCGGTTCATGAAACTAAAGATTTAGAAGAAAAAATTGATAAGGCAGCAAATTTGATAGAAAAACATATAGATTTGGATTATCTGATCAGTATTGAGAATAAAGAGTTAAAACCTTTAATGAAGAATTCAACAAAAGAAAAATTAAGAGAATTAAAGTCCATATCTAAAGGAATAAATTTAGGATATGCTTACGATGAAGCTTTTAATTTTTATTATAATGATAATTTAGAATTATTAGAAGAAATAGGTGTTAATCTAATAAAGTTCTCCCCTATTAAGGATAAAGAAATAGATCCTAGATTAGATGGTATATATTTAGGAGGTGGATTTCCAGAAGTTTTCGCAGACAAACTATCAAAAAACCAAAGCATGAAAAACAGTATCAAAGAAAATTTGAATCGAGGTATGTTTGCCTATGGAGAATGTGGAGGGTTTATGTATCTTTGTAAAAGTGTAAGAAATTTAACAGATAAAAAAAAAGAAATGGTTGGATTTTATAATTTTGATATTGAAATGACAAAAAAGTTAAATAGATTTGGCTATATAGAGGTAGAAATGGAAAACAAAATAAAGACTATAGGACATGAATTCCATAGATCTAGGATTATAGATGAAACTGAAGACAAAGATGTGGAATATGGATATAAAGTTGAAAAGATAAGTAATAGAAAAGCTTGGGATGAGGGTTTTAAAAAGAAAAATGTTATAGGAGGATATCCACATATTCACTTTTACAGTAATTTGGAATTCTTGAAAAGCTTAATAATGAAAACAAAGAAAAAAAGGAGTTGTTTATAAATGAGTAATATAAAAATACCTGAAAGAATAGAAGAAAAAAGTTTTGAAATAATTGAAAAAGAAATGGGTGATTGGAGAGATAAATTTTCCATATTAGAAAGACCTATAATAAAAAGAGTTATTCATACAACTGCAGATTTTGAGTATATGAAGCTTATAAAATTTAGTGATGGAGCTTTATTAAAAGGATTAGAACTATTAAAAAAAGGAGAAAAAATCTACTGCGACACAAGTATGATAGTATCCGGTATTAATAAAAGAAAAACCGCTAAATTAGGTATTGAATTAATAAACTTAGTGCATGATGAAGAAGTAAGGAAAAATTCTTTTAAAAATGGAACCACTAGATCTATGGAAGCTGTAGAAAAAGCTCTAAAAGTTGAAAATATTAAAATCTTTGTGATAGGTAATGCTCCAACAGCCCTATTTAAATTAAAGGAGTTAATAGATAAAGGATATGAAAAACCAGAATTAATTATAGGAGTACCTGTTGGTTTTGTAGGAGCAGAAGAATCAAAAAAAATGCTTGAAGATATTAATGTTCCCTATATTACAGTTGAAGGAAGAAAGGGAGGAAGCACAGTAGCAGTTGCAATAATTAATGGGCTCTTAAAAATGATTTAAGGATGTGGATATGGAGAGGTATAAAATTGTAAAAGGTAAGAAATTGAGATATGGATATACTACAGGATCCTGTGCTGCAGCTGCAGCAAAAGCATCAGCAAAAATGCTTCGAACGCAAAAAAATATAAATTATATAGATTTAGATACTCCAAAGGGTTGGAGACTAAAGTTGAAAGTAGAAGAACAAGAATATGACGAAAATTCTGCTGCTGCAGCGATAATAAAAGATGCAGGAGACGATCCTGATATAACAGACGGTATAAAAATATTTGCTAAGGTTTCCTTTATTAAAGAAAAAACATTAGAAATAACTGGAGGAATAGGTGTAGGAAAAATTACGAAAGATGGGTTGAGTGTTCCTGTTGGAGAATATGCAATAAATACAATACCAAAAAAAATGATAGAAAATGAATTGAAAAAAATATTTCCTGAAAATGGACTAAGAGTAGAAATCTGGATACCTGAAGGAGAAAAAATAGCAAAAAAAACTTTTAATCCTAGGTTAGGAATAATAGGAGGTATATCAGTAATAGGAACTAGTGGAATAGTTGAACCTATGAGTGAAGAAGCCTTTAAAGAAAGTATTAAACTGGAAATGAAGATGTTTATGAAAAGCAATAGGAGTCAGGTTATTTTTACCTTTGGAAACTACGGCATTAACTTCTGTAAGGAGAGAGGTATAAAGGATAAAAATATAATAAAAACCAGTAATTTCATCGGAGATATGCTGGATGAAGCCTTAAATTATGAAATTAAAGAAATTTTGATTATTGGACATATAGGAAAGCTTATCAAAGTAGCAGGAAGTATATTTAACACTCACAGTAAAATAGCCGACTGTAGAATGGAAATTTTAGCAGCATATACAGGAATTCGGGGAGGAAATAAAAAAATCTTAAACCAGATAATGAAATCTAATACAACCGAAGAAGGGGTAGAAGTATTAAAAAATCAAAAACAAATAGACTGTAAGATTGTTTTTAATGAAATAGTTGAAGCCGTGAAATCAAGATGTGAAAAGCGTGTTTATAACAAAATTGATATAGAAGTTGTAATGTTTTCTCAAAAGAGAGGATTATTGGGGATGACTAAAAAAGCCAAAGAAAGGATGATTAAGTTTAATGGGGAATAAAATAAAAATACTTGGATTAGGTCCTGGACATCCTGATTATATACTTCCAATAACAAAAAAAATAATAAAAAACTCTGAAATCATAGTAGGTGGAGAAAGAAATTTTGAAAATATTGATTTAAAATCTAAAAAATACTTTATTATCAAAACTCCTTTATCCGAAACCATAGACTTTATAAATAAAAATTATAAAGAGTCAAAAATAGCAGTTTTGGTTTCAGGAGATTCCGGATTTTATAGTCTTACTAGGGTTCTAAAGAAATATTTCAATGAAGAAGAGTTAGACACTTATCCAGGTATTAGTTCTTTGCAGTATTTATTTTCTAGAATAGGAAAAACCTGGGAGGATGCTTGTTTAATGAGTATGCACGGGCGAGAAGAAAATTTAATAGAAAATATCAAAAAAAATAAAAATGTAGGAATTTTGACAGATAAAATCTGGAATCCCCAAAAAGTAGCTAAAAAAATGATGGAAAAAGAGATATTAAATAGAAAGATTTATATTGGTGAAAACTTATCTTACAATAATGAAAGAATTATCAAACTAAATTTGGAAGATATAAATAATCATAAGTTTGAAAATTTAAATGTAATGGTGGTGTCAGATGAATAAATATATAAGAATGAAAAGCACTGGAATACCAGATGATGAATTTATCAGAGGCAATGTACCCATGACTAAAAGCGAGGTAAGAAGTGTTATTTTATCAAAACTTCAGATACTAGAAGGAAATAAAGTTTGCGATATTGGTGCAGGAAGCGGTTCCCTTTCGGTAGAATTAGGAAAACTTGCATCTAAAGGTAGGGTTTATTCTCTTGAGAAAAATCTGGAGGCTTTAGAACTAATAAAAAAAAATATAAGGAAATTTAAAATTGAAAATATAAAACTAATAGAAGGAGAAGCTCCGGAAGCATTAGGAGAAATCCCTCAAGTAGACAGGGTTTTTATAGGAGGAAGCGGAGGCTACATGAAGGAAATAATCCAGTGGTCCTATGAAACAGTAAAATCTGGAGGGATAGTTGCTGCAAGTACAATTACTATTGAAAACAATTATACAGCATTAAAATCTTTTGAATCTATGGGTTTTAAAAATATAGAGGTGGTACAAATTTCAGTATCTAAAAGTAGCAGGGTAGGAAGAGTAAATATGTTGAAAGCACTTAATCCAATAAATATAATATCAGCAGAAAGGTAGGAATTTATGAGTAAAGTATATTTTGTAGGAGCCGGTCCTGGAGATCCGGATTTAATAACGGTAAAAGGTAGAAAAATAATTGAAAAAGCAGATGTAGTAATATATGCAGGTTCTCTTGTTCCTGTAGAAGTTGTAAACTGCAGAAAAGAAGATGCTAAACTTTACAATAGTGCATCCATGACATTGGATGAGGTTTTGGAAGTTATTGAAAAATCAATTTCTGAGGAAAAAACAGTTGCAAGAGTTCACACTGGAGATCCAAGCATATATGGAGCCATAAGAGAGCAAATTGATCCTTTAGAAGAATCAGGGATAGATTGTGAAGTAATACCCGGAGTGAGCTCCTTTACTGCTTCTGCTGCAGCTTTAAAGAAGGAGTTCACATTACCGGAGGTATCACAAACGGTTATATGCACTAGAGTTGCAGGAAGAGCCCCAGTTCCTGAAGAAGAAGATCTTGATAAGTTAGCATCCCATAGAGCCTCAATGGCTGTATTTTTATCAGTTGGGATGATAGAGAAAGTGGTAGAAAAATTAAAAGAATATTACCCAAGAAATACTCCTGTTGCTGTAGTACAGAGAGCTTCTTGGCCGGATGAAAAAATAGTACTAGGAACTCTAAATGATATAGACAAAAAAGTTAAAAAAGAAGGAATTACGAAAACTGCTCAAATATTAGTAGGGGATTTTCTAGGAAATACTTATGGAAAATCTAAGCTTTACGATAAAAAATTTACTCACCAATATAGAAAGGAAAAAGAATGACAGCTATTATGTCAATAACTAAAGGTGGATATGAAATTTCTAAAACTATTGGGAAAATCTTTGAATCTGCAGATATATACACTTCAAATCCTGATAGAAAAGAAGATAGGGAACTGATCTTTCCTTTAAAAAAATTTACTAAAGAACTTTTCGAAAGATACGATAATTTAATTTTTATTATGGCTGTTGGCATAACTGTAAGAGTTATTGCTCCTTATATAAAGGATAAAAGGAAAGACCCGGCAGTAGTATCAATAGACGAAAAAGGTAATTATGTTATAAGCATTCTTTCCGGTCACTTAGGAGGAGCTAACAGACTAACAGAGAAAATAGCTAAAGAAATAAAAGCTTTACCGATAATAACAACTGCATCTGATGTTTTGAAAACCAAAAGTGTGGACATGATAGCTATTGATGAGGGATTAGAAATAAACAATATGAACAAAGCAAAAAAAATTACATCAATTATTGTGAATGGTAGTAAAGTTGGAGTGTTAAGTAGAGTTAATTTGAAAGAAACATTACCAGAAGAATATATTCTATACAATTCTTTAGAAATCTTAGAAGAAGATTTTCGTGAAAAGTTAATAAGAGGAGCCTTAATAATAGATATATATAAAAGTAAAATTTCAGAAAATATACCTGCAGCATATTTAATACCTAAAAAAACAGTACTAGGGATAGGATGTAGAAAAGGAAAGTCCGAAGAAGAAATCTTAAAGTTCATTAATGAAAATTTAAAGAAATTGGAAATTTTTGAAAAATCTGTAAAAACTATATCATCAGCATGGATTAAAAAGAATGAAACAGGAATTATTCAAGTTGCTGAGAAACTAAAAGCTGATGTTAAATTTTTTAATAAATGTCAAATCCTAGATGTACAAGATAAATTTGAAAACTCTGAATTTGTAATGAAAACAATAGGAGTAGCAAATGTAGCTGATTCCTGTGGATATTTAGCATCTAATTCAG
>JAWSUU010000037.1:0-17141 GCA_033549325.1 Bacillota bacterium
CAGTGGCGCTGCAGTTTTTGTATCTCAATATTGGGGTGTCCGAGATATAAAAAATATAAGAAAGGTTTTCGGAATAGAAATAACCTTTGGCATTTTAATAGCTTTAGTGACTTCTTTGCTAGTACAGTTGTTTCCTTATCAAATAATGAGTATATTCATAGATGAAGAGTATGTAATTTCTTTAGGTATACAGTACTTAAGAATAATTTCATTTAGTTATATTATTACTGCAATTTCTTTCGCCATAAGCTTTAACTCCCGATCTGTTCATTTATTAAAGAAGCCTACAATCATAAATGCTGCTGCTATAAGTTTAAATACTTTTTTAAACTATATTTTAATTTACGGAAAATTCGGATTTCCAGCTTTAGGTGTAGAAGGGGCGGCTTATGCTACTCTTATAGCAAGAAGTGGAGAATTTATATTGATGGTATCCGTTATATACTTTGATAAAAATCATCCTTTCTCTGCCAGTTTTAAAGAACTCACCAACTGGGGAATGCCAATGGTTAAAAGAGTATTTAGAACATCTCTGCCCGTAGTAGGTAATGAAGCTGCCTGGGGTATAGGTACTACCATATACTATATAGCTTACGGTATGATAGGTCCTGAAGCCATTGCTGTAGTTCAAGTTGCCTTTATAATTTCAGATTTTTTTCAATCAGTATTTTTTGGAATAGGTAATGCATCATCAGTTATGGTAGGTAACGAAATTGGAAGAGAAAAGTTTGATAAAGCATACGATTATTCAAGAAGATTTATTGTTATGACATTCAGTATAGCAATAATTATGTCGTTACTTTACTTTTTATCAAGAAATATAATAGTTGCTTTTTACGACTTTAATGCAGTTACAAGTTCCATATTAAATAAAACCATCATAGTTTCAGCTATATTTTTAACACCAAAAATGCTGACATATCTAATTATTGTAGGTATTTTAAGAAGCGGTGGCGATACAAGATTTTGCCTGATACTTGAGTTTATATGTGTATGGGCAATAGGTGTTCCTTTATCCTTCTTCGCGGTGTTAGTATTAAAGCTGCCTATACATTTAGTTTTAGCTTTAGTCTTTTCCGAAGAACTAGTTCGTTTGGCTATTGTACTTAAAAGATTTGAAAGTAAAAAATGGATAAACAATTTAATTACTTAATTGTTTATCCATAAATTTTTATTTGTAATAACAATATTTAATTTTTTATCAATAAAGTGCTTGATCATATTTATATCGTCTACTGTATATGTATTAATTCCAATACCTTCATTGTGGGCTTCATCTATAAAATCATCCGTTACTGATAGAAATTGAGGATGAATGTAATCAGCCTTTATCTGTTTTAAATAATCCCAGGGTTTGTATAATGAAGCTTCTAAAAGTGCTCCAGTTTTTATACTAGAATCAACTTCCTTACATCTTAATATAGAATAGTGGTCAAAGGAAGAAATTATAATTTTATCTTTATTATAATATTTATCTATCTTTTCTATAACTTTTACTTCTATATCTTTATAAAATCTGTATCCGGCTTTTATTTCTATGTTTATTTCAAAGTTTTTATCTTTAAAATATCCCAGCACTTCCTGTAAGAGAGGAATTTTTTCAGAAGAAAATTTTTTATCAAACTTTTTTCCAGCGCTTAATTTCTTTATATCTTTATAGTTGTAGTCTTTAATAAATCCTGAACTTTCTGTAGTACTATCCAATATATAATCGTGTATAAGTACCAGCTCTCCATCTTTTGTCATATGAACATCCAACTCTATTCCATCCATACCTGCTTCATAAGCTTTTTTATAGGCTATCATTGTATTTTCTGGATATAAGCTGCTTAAACCTCTATGGCCGTATATTTTCGTCAAAGGGATACCTCCTATGTAAAAGTAAAACTTCACGATATCTAATACCGTGAAGTTAAAATTATTTTAGTAAATCAGTATTTTTTCCAGCCTTTAATATAAAACCAGGAAGTTCTGTATTAAATAATTTGCCTACTTTTTTAGCAATATCGATAGTTTTATCTATATTTATTCCTGTTTCTATTCCCATTTCATCCAACATATGAAGTACGTCTTCTGTTACAACATTCCCAGCTGCTCCAGGCACAAATGGACATCCTCCTAATCCACCAAAAGAAGTGTCAAACCAGTTAATTCCTGCTTCCATTCCGGCAAAAATGTTAGCTATCCCAATTCCTCTAGTATTGTGAAAGTGTAATATCCATTTTACTTCAGGATACTTTTCTTTCAAATGAGTGCAAATTTCTTTCACCTGTTTTGGCATAGCCATACCCGAAGCATCGGATAAGGAAATCTCCTTTATTCCTAGTTCTAAGTATTTTTCTATTATTTTCTCTACATCTTCTGTAGGAATCTTATATTCCCAGGGAGATCCAAAAGGCATGGATATAGACCCTGAAATCTCTATATTGTTTTCCTTAGCTAAATCAACACATTCTTTAAATCCAGCCATACTTTCTTCCGGTGTTTTATTTAGATTTGCTAAGTTGTGACCTTTTGACGCTGATATATTCAGTTTAACTTTTTTACATCCACATGCAGCTGCTCTTTCTACACCTTTAGCATTACCTACTAATCCTCTATATTCTACACCGTTACTAAATTTTAATCTTTTAAATACTTCATCGGTATTTGCCATTGCAGGTACTGCTTTAGGATGCATAAATGATCCTACTTCTATTACTTTAAATCCTGCATCTACTATATCATTTATTAAATCTACTTTTTCATCGACCGTTAAAATTTTGTCTTCGTTCTGCAGGCCATCTCTTGGTCCTACTTCACAAAGCACAACTTTGTCTGGTAACATAATCTTTCCTTTCTAAGATTTTAAACCATTGTAGCCCAAGGCCGTTGATATTTCCATAGCTGTTTTTTTAGTCTTTTCAATTTTATTATTTAATTTATCATCTAAAAATCTAATCGAAGGCCCTGATAAAGATATTGCTGCAAGTATTTCTCCCTTTATATTATAAATAGGACAGGCTATACCAACCAATCCTTCTACTCTTTCTCCGTTGCTAAATGAATATCCTTGTTTTAAAACCTTTTTCATTTCATTCTCATCAATGTTGGGAAATTTTTCAACCATTTTATTCAATTCTTCCTCTGTCATATGGGATAAAAATATTTTTCCAATTGATCCTCTGTTAATTTTAAGTCTATCTCCCACGTTTATAATTTGCTTCAATGTTCTATTTGCTTCAATTCTTTCGATACATAATTTGTAATCACCATCATGTACAAATAGACTAACATTTTCATTTAGATCTTTTTGGAGTTTTTCCATATAACTTTTTGCTATTTCTTTAAAATTTACATCTATACTTTGTAAACTTACATTTCCCAATCTAGCAATCATAGGACCTAAAAAGAATTTCTTATTGCTTTCATCTCTTTCTAGATAATGTTTATCTAATAATGAATTTACTAGTCTATGAGCAGTACTTGGAGAAAGATCTGTTTTATTAGCAATTTCCTTTAGAGTTAATTCTTCATCTTCTAAAAAACACTCTAAAATATCCAATGCTCTATTTATAGATCTAGTTTTTGATTTGTTCACTGCCAACTTTTATCACCTCTGACTTTATTTTCACTCCGTGGTATTATAACACATAAGTAAATATTTTCAATACAGTTTTTTTGAATTAAGCCATTATATCATTAATAACATCTTTCATATCTTTTATTGGAGCTTTTTTTTCAGTCCATATTTCAAAGGCTTCAGCTGCTTGATTAATTAACATTCCTAATCCACTTTGAATTCTGCATCCTTTATTCTCTGCTTCTCTTAACAATTTTGTCTTAACAGGATTATATACAATATCAGTTACTAAATGCTTTTTCAATAATAAGTTTATGTCTAAGGGGCATCCTTCAATATTTGGATACATTCCTAAACTTGTTGTGTTTATTATAATATCAACAGTATTTGATGTTTTTTTCATATTTTCTGTATTATTAATATCAACATACGAACAACATCTTCTTACCTTATTATTTATTTCTTCTGATAATTCCTTAGCCTTTTTTACTGTTCTATTTGCAATGAATATCTGTTCTGCACCTTTATCTGCTAATGTCATTGCGATGGATCTACTCGCTCCACCTGCCCCTAATAATAAAAATTTATTTTCATTAACATCAATTTTACTATCTCTTTCCAAGGATTTTACAAATCCAGTACCGTCTGTATTAAAGCCTATTAATTTTCCATTAGTAATTTTAACAGTATTTACTGATCCTATTTTTTTTGCTAGTGGATCAATTTCATCAAGAAATTCCATTATTTTTAATTTATAAGGGATAGTAACGTTAAAACCAATAAACTTCATATGTTTAATACCCATTAAAACATCTTTTATACTACCTTCTTCTATTTCTAAAGGTAAATATAAATAATTCAAATTATTCTTCTCATATGATTTGTTGTGCATTACTGGTGAAAAACTGTGTTCAAGAGGGTTTCCTAGTAGTCCTAATAATTCGGTTTTTGTATTTATCATCATAAATCCTCCATTAAATAGTATTTAAATATATTCTTTTACCTTCCTCAGAAGAAATATAAGCTGCATAAATTATTTTTGTAATATCATAAGCTATATCAAAGTTAGAAATTGGCTCTTTATCTTTAGCAACTGAATCAATAAAATCTTGAAATTGATTAGTATATCCTCTCAAAATTTCATCAGAAATAAAAGCTTTATTCCAACCAATTTTTGTTGGTAGCATCTCAGCTATTTCAATGTCTTCTATTCTTTCTTCATCCAAAAAATATGTTTCCATAGAATCTGTAGGTGTCATATTACATCTAAATGAACTATCATTGGTATATATGTTTATATAATTTCGTGTGCCTCCTAAGCATATATCTGCTGCTGTTATTAATGCTTTTGTTTTATCTGAAAAAGTGATTGTTAAGGTTGCTATATCTTCAACATCAATTGGATTGCATGTGAAATGTTTTTTTTCTTCTTTTTTTAGAGTTTCATAAATTTGGCCTGTATCAGCAATTATACTATCAACATAAACATTCTCATCTCTAGCTTGACTTTGAGCTCTTTTTAACCAAAGTATTCCTCCAATTGGGTGGGAGCCTATTCTCAAAAGAGAACCCCCACCAGTTTCTTTCCAAAGACCTGCCACAGGTGAACTAGATCCCTTTAAACTTTCTTCTCCTTGCATGAAGAGTATTTTGCTTTTCTTTTTAATAATCAATTCCGCTGCTTTTTGAATAGAAGGACTGTAAATTATATTTTCTGCATACATAAATTTCTTAGAAGAAGAATATACATGTTTTTTTAATTCTTCCATTTCTTCTAATACCTTTTTATACATTTTTCTTTTTTCAACATTTCCTGCCAGTTTATTATTTAAATCACTTTCAAAAAAACCAGTTAAAGGTTTCTCACATATTACATGCTTATTAGATTTTAAAGCTTCTTTTGCTATTTTAACATGAGTTTTTGGTGGTGTGCAAATATCTATAATATCAATTTCAGGATCAGTTAATATTTTTCTGTAATCCTGAAATGCATTCTCAAATCCAAATTTTTCTTTTGCTATTATAGCTTTTTCTTTATCAATATCTACTATACTTTTTAGTTTAATTTCATATCCACTTATATTTTTATAACCACGCCAATGAAGATATGCAGCATATCCGCTACCAATTACTCCTACTGTTATTTTTTTCATCTAATTACCTCTTACTTTTGTAATTAATCTTTTAAATCCTTTACTCTGCCCTAATGCCATTACAACTAAAACTATCACTATTGTTAATGAAATAGGGTTAGTAACTAATTTCATAAAAAAGTCTAACAAATTTCCTCGACTTGACAATATTGCTCTTCTAAAATTTCTTTCTAAAAGTGGGCTTAATATAATACCTAAAACAATCGGACCTACAGGAAATTTGAAATTTTTGAGAAAGTAGCCTAATACTCCGAATCCTAACATCCAATATATATCTGTAATACTATTGTTTATAGAGTAAGAACCTACAACTGAAAGAATTATTATTATTGGCATCAAAATGCTTTTCGGTATTTCAACTATTTTAGCAAAAATCTTTATTCCCGTTAATCCAAAAATAAGTAAAAATATATTTGAAATAAATAATCCGCCTACGATAAGCCATACAACTTCCGGCGATTCAACCATTAACATCGGTCCAGGTTTGAGACCATGAATAAATAAAGCACCTATAATTATTGCTGTAACAGCATCTCCAGGTATTCCTAAAGTTAACATAGGTATGAATGCTCCACCTATTGCTGCATTATTAGCACTCTCTGGAGCAACAAGGCCTTCCATAGCTCCTTCTCCAAAAGGTACTTCTGGATTTTTAACGGTTCTTTTGGCATGATCATAAGCTAATAGCGCTGCTAAGTCTCCTCCCGTACCAGGTAGTGCTCCTACGAATACTCCAATTAAAGATGTTCTAATAGATAAGGGTAGATATTTTATAACGGATTTAAAACTTGGAATTATTCTGTCAATCTGCTGTTTTGCTGCTATAACATCTATTTCTTTTATTTGAACTAAGGCTTCCGACAAACCAAATAATCCAATCATTGCTGTAACATAATTAATACCACTCATAAGACCTATGCTTCCAAAGGTAAATCTCCCAACTCCTGTTAATGGATCCATTCCAACCAATCCTAATAGCACACCTAAAGCTGCAGTAAAGAGTCCTCTAGGAGTTGAATCTGTACCTAAACTACCAACTAAAAAAAGTCCCATTATCGCAAGTAAAAGATAATCTCTAGGTGCAAATTGTAAAGCTATATTTGATACAACTGGTGCTCCTACTGCAAGAACTATAGCTCCTATAAATCCTCCTAAAACCGATTGTACAACTGTAACACCTATAGCTTCTCCAGCTTGTCCTTTTAATGCTAATGGATAACCATCAAATGTTGTTGCAAGAGCAGCTGGAGCTCCTGGTATATTCAATAATATGGCTGCTCTTGAACCGCCGTAAACTCCACCACAGTATATACCTATCATAAGAGCTATAGCCGGCAAAACATCCCATGAAAAGGTAAAGGATATAAGCAGTGATACTGCCATAGTAACAGAAAGACCTGGTAAGGCTCCTATATATAGTCCAAAAAAAGTTCCTGCAGCTATAAAAAACATAAGCTGTAAATTTGTAAAGGGAAGTAGCACATATTGTAAAATTTCCATAAGTCACCTCCTAAGGTAATATAACATTAAATATTGTGCTAAATATCACTAAAATTACACCTAGTGAAGCTGCTGATATAATTAGCACTTTAATCCAATTTCCTGCTTTCAAAAACATCATGATACTAAATAAAAATAGTAATGTTGATATTTCAAATCCTACTATTCCAAGTAAGAAAGCATATATTACTATAAAAATTATTGAGATAACAATTCTTTTATTCAGCATGCTATTTATAGTTTCTTTTATTTTATTATTAGATTCATTTGGAGAGAGTTTTTTCATCTCTCTCCAAATGAAAATTGCAGTTACTATCATAATAGAAGAAACAAATACAGGAAAAAAGCCTGGTGAAGAAAATGCAACTTCTTTTTTGAAAATTTGAATAGCAAAATACAATGTTATTATACTAAATCCAAGAAGCAAATAAACAAAGCCTTTTTCACCATTGATCATTTTTCTTTTTTCCATAACTAATCTCCTTTTTTATAAATTATTCTAATCTTTCTATTCCAAATTCTTCAGGGGATTTTTCTGTAGCTCCTGCATCGTACATCAACCATGCAGCTATTTTTTGTGATCTTTCAATAAATTCTCTAGCTTCATCACCTTGATATCCTAATGGTACAGCTCCAAAATCAATTAAAAATTCTTGATATTCTTCTTCTTCGTAGCCTTTAAGAAAAGCTTCTTCTAAAATTCCCATTACTTCTTCAGGAGTTCCTTTTTTAGCAAATACTCCGTAGTATGGTCCCCAAGGTAAGTAAGCTTCGTATCCTTCATATATATCTGAAATAGGGGTAATATCTTCTAAACCTGGAATTGGATCATTTGAAATTGCAGCTAAAGCTTTTACATCTCCTGATCTAATTAGTTCTCTTGCTGCGGAAACAGAAGCTACAGTTACATCAACGTGACCTCCTATCATAGCAGTCATTGCAGGTCCTTCACCATCAAAAGGTACCAAGTTAAATTCCACATCATTTACAGCTTTTATAAGTCCTGCTGCTACAAACGGTAAACCTCCAGGACCTGTAGAACCCATTTCCACTTCACCTGGTCTAGCTGCAGCATCCTCAATCACATCTTCTAAAGTAACATATGGTGAATCCTCTGGTACAAGTATTAAAGCTACTGACATTCCTAAAACAATTACTGGATCATAATTATCGTAATCAATTTCTGATATATCTAAAACTTTATATAGTTGTGGGTTTTCTGCTCCAAATAGTAAAGTATATCCGTCAGCAGGTTTATTATGTACAAATTGAGTTGCTACGGCACCTGTAGCTCCGGTTTTGTTTTGAAGCACTATCGATGCATCAATATATTTCTCAACATGTGGAGTATAAGCTCTTGATACATTATCAGTAGCTCCTCCTGCTCCCCACATTATGTATCCCTCTATATCTTTTTCTGGAAAAGATACCTCTTCAGCTCCTTGTGAACATCCTGCAAATGTTGTCATTACTAAAAGTAAACTTAATATTAAAGCTAATTTTCTTTTTGAAACCATTATGAATCCTCCTCTTTTTTATATTTATTTAATATGCAAAAACATATTTTTCAAATTATTCTGTAGCTTTATGCTCCGACTTTACTACTTTTCCACCTAAAAATTTTCCTTCAATTACGTTATCTTTAGGTGTGTATATGTCATTTATATTCCATATTCCATCAGTTGGAACAGGAATATTTTCCATTGGAACATCTAATAAGTAAGGTTCGTTTGCTTCTAAAGCTTCTTTAAATGCTTCTTTAAATTCTTCAGCCTTCATTATCTTCTTGCTATTTACACCATATGCTTTAGCTATTTCAGACCACTCAGGATTGTACTTTTCTCCGTTTTTCTTTTTGAATAAAGTACCAAATGAGTGTTCATAATGAGCTGATTCTAATCCCGCTATAGTACCGAATGCACTGTTGTTCATAATAACCCAGACTACTGGTATGTTCTGCTCAACAGCGGTTGCCATTACTGATGGATTCGTTCCAAATCCTCCATCTCCAACTAAGGTTATCACTTTTTTATCCGGTGCTGCTAGTTTAGCTCCTAGTATGGCTGCTGGACCAAAGCCCATTGTTGCTAATCCACCTGGATGCATTATAGTTCCCGGTTGAGTAATATCGAACTGTTGTCCAACTCCGTTTTTATTCCAACCTACATCTGTTACAATGATACCATCTTCCGGAAATACTTCTCTTACATCTTTTAATATTTTTTGGGGAGTCATTGGATATCTAGTATCTTCAGATATTTCCTTATTTGATTCTTTAAATTCTTTCTTGTAGTTTTTTATTTTATCTTTTACATCCTGTTTGTCAATACCTTCTGGTTTAATTTTTTTAGCTTCTTCTAAAATAGACTTTAATGCTTTTTTTGGGTCTGCTACAGCTCCTATAGAAACCGGGAAGTTTCTTCCAATTTCAACTGGATCTAAGTCTATCTGCATAAATTCTGTGTTATTAGAATCAAAAGTAATTCCATCGTACCAAGAACTACTGTCGGCTTCTGCAAATCTAGTACCAACACCCAATAATACATCTGCATTAGCTGAAAAACTATTTACAAAATCTGTTCCCCAAAATCCAGTCATTCCTACATGTAATGGATGAGTATCTGGTATTACACCTTGTCCCATAAGGGATCTAGTGACAGGTATGTCTAAAAATTCTATTAGTTCTGCCAGCTCTTCTGAAGCTTCTGTATATATAAGCTGTCCACCAATATGTATTACAGGATTTTCTGCTTCAATAAGCTTTTTAGCTATTTTTGCTGCTGTTTCTTTTGGAAGATCAGGCTTCACTGTAAAATGTGAATCTTTGAATGTTCTTTCAAAATACGATGTGTCTATTTCTTTTGAAAAGATATCCATTGGAACAGATACAAGTACCGGTCCCGGTCTTCCTGATTCAGCTAACCTAAACGCCTTATCTAATATTTCAGGCATTGCTTCCGGTCTGTCTACTCTCCATGCTCTTTTAACAAAAGGCTTATATATATCCATCTGAGTAGCATCTCCATGCATGTTAACTTCCTGATGTGGATGTTTACCATAGTAATAACTAGGGATATCTCCGGCAATAACAACCATAGGCACTGAATCCAAAGCTGCATTCGCCACTCCTGTTGCTGCATTTGTAAGTCCCGGACCTAAGTGAGTCAATAGAACGCTTGCTTTTTTTGTTGCTCTAGCATATCCATCTGCTGCATGAGCTGCTATTTGTTCATGTCTAACTGATATATAATTCATTTTACTCTGCTTAAGTGCATCTAGGAATCCTATTACAGTATGTCCGCATAAACCAAATACATGCTTAATTCCTCTTCTTTCTAAGTAATCAGTCATCTGGTAAGAAACTAATTTTTTCATATTACCTCCTTTCTAATTATTCATTAATTCTAACATCTTTCTAACATCTTCAACTGGCATTTGTCCTGGTGCCGATACACCTTTACCAACAGCAAAACTCATATCAATTCCAAAAAATTCTCCAAATACTCTTGTTATTTTACCGTATTCACCCATAGACATAGTAATAATTGGTATTTCTACTTTTGAAATCCTTGCTTCATAAGTTGCATTAAACAACTTTAATACATCTCCATATGAGTTAGCCATTACTGCTAGCTTAGTTATATCAGCTCCTAATTTTTCACCTTCAATAATTTTATTTAATATAAAATTTTCATTTGGAGTTTCTTTAAAATTATGGTGAGATAAAATAAGATATTTATTATGTTTTTTTACAAGAGCTTTAATTTCTTCAAGAAATTCTTTATCATTTAACATTTCAACATCTATTATATCCGCAAGACCCGTTTCCAGAGCTTTTTCTATTATTTTTATTCTATCTTTTTGTTTTATTTCTTTTTTACCACCTTCAGCTATATGCCTACATGTAAAAATAATTGGAATGTTGTTTGTTAGTTTTGAAAGTTCCTTCATTGCCTCAATTAGATCACTTTGATTTTGATAATCTAGATTATTGAAAAAATCAACTCTCCATTCCAATACATCTGGATTCAATTTTATAAGTTCTGTTGCTTGTTCTATCGATTCACTTACAAGAGGTAAACATGTTAATAGTTTTTCACCACCAAAAGTCTTACCTTTAACTTGAATTTTGATTTTACTTAGTTTTCTCATATTACCTCCTTTTCATTAAATGGAATTACTTTTTATTATATGAAATAACATAATTATAAATTATTTTTATATTCATGTCAATGCAAACAATGAAAATGTTTTCATTGACAATAGTCATTATTAACATATCTTTTAAAATTATTATTATACCACAAGTATTGGAAAATATGTTTGTCATATTAATATTTAAGTTTAATCTAGATTTTTATTAAGATAGTTTTTTGTTGTTTCTAAACATCTTCTTGCATGTTCTGCGTAGCCCAATTCTTCAACTCTTTTCAAATGAGGAATTTCAAGAGAATAAACCATTTTCGGCATTTTACTTACAATTTCTGCAATATTAATTGAGCCTTCTCCTGGATAAAATCTTTCATCTCTTCCAGTGTATATTAATCCTTCTTTTGTTGTAGGTATTTCTTTAGGTCCATCACACAGATGTGCAAAGTGAAACCATTCTTTTGGTAGATTTTCCAATTCTTTTAAATCTACTTTAGATCTATTAAAGTGTAGAGTATCTATCATAATTCCAGCATTGCTTTTATTAACAGCTTCAAGTACTTCCTTAGTTTCTCTTAAATTTTTTACTCCTGCCCATGTGACAAACTCAAGGTCAACATTTAAGTTATACTGCTGTGCTAATTCACAAAGTTCACCGAATTTTTCGATGTAAAAAGACTTTTTATCCGTCCAAATGCTGCTTAATACACTTTTTGCACCTAATTTTGCTGAAGCTTCAAATGCAGCTTCATAATCATTTATATTAACTTCATCGTGTATTCTAGCTAATTCAATATCGTGTATTTCAATTCCAGTTTCATCCAGTGCTCTCTTTGTTTGTTCAAACATAGTTTTGTTAGAGCTTATATCGTAATTTGGCTCTCCTGGAAGTCCCATATATATTGGTCTTATGCTTACATAATCATAACCAGCCATAGAGGCTATATATGTCATTTCCGGTGGTGGACATCCGAGGACAGTAAGATGTGCTAATGAAAATTTTCTACTCATAATCTACTCCTTTTATTTTTCCATTTCTGCATTGTAGTATTCTCCGAATAGTTCTTCATCAGAGGGTTTGTCTTCTGGAATTGGTTTCGCAACCCAAGTTACGTTTAGATAATGCTTAAGGTTTACATTTTCTGATGTAATATTTCCTCCCCAAGTTCCACAACCTAAGCTTGAAGTCATAGGCATTCCATTTGTATACGATCCGGCATTTGCTTTTGATTGAGGTTGTCTAACCATAATTCTACTTACAGGTGCTGCCTTTGCTAATCTATCTATATGGTCATCGTTAAATGAGTATATACCACAAGAGTGCCCTTTACCTTTAACTTCGTATATTCCCTGCATCATTTCTAATGCTTGGTCGAATCCTTTATATTTATATACAGCTAGTAGTGTAGTAAGTTTTTCACTTGAGAAATAATATTCTTTTCCAATACCTTCTCCATGTACTATTATGAATTTTCTATCATCTGGAATTTCGAACCCTGCAATTTTACATAATTTCTGTGGAGCTAGAGCCACTGTATCTCCTTTTCTATGTCCCTCATCATCCCACATAACTTTTTTGAGAAGTGCTCTTTCTTCATCATTAGCAAGATAGCCACCTTCGTCCACTAAAGCTTGAACCATATCGTCAAAAATGCTTTCTTCTATTATTAAATTGCCGTCCGCTGAACATCCAGAACCATTGTCAGAAGTTTTACTTCTCATGGTATTATTAGCTGCTTCTTTAATGTCCGCTGTCTCATCAATAACCATAGTTGAATTTCCTGAACCTACTCCGTATGCTGGTGTTCCTGAACTGTATGCTGCTTGAACCATGCCAGGTCCCCCAGTAGCTAGAACTAAATCTGATTCAGCCATTAGAGCTTGCGTCATAGGTATGCTTACGTTTTCTAAACATTGGAAAACATCTTCTGGCACACCTTCTTTTTTAAGTGCTTCTCTCATAAATTCTACTGTTTCAAAAGTAGTCCTTTTTGACCTAGGATGTGGTGCAAATATAACTACATCTCTTGCTTTTATAGCATATACTCCTGTTCCCCCCGGAGTTAATGCTGGATTAGTAGTAGGTACTATTGATGCAATTAAGCCAACTGGCTTACCGTACTTAGTTATACCCTTTTCTGGTATTTCTTCAATTATTCCAACACTTTTTCCTCTAAGAGCATCTCTTAAGATACCTTTTATTTTACCTCGTTTGTTGATTCTACTGTTGTAGTCTCCGAGTCCACTTTCTTCTATACCCATAATAGTTAGTTTTTCAAAAGCCTGCTTATTTGCAACTGACCAACCTACTGCTTGTGCTAACTTGTCAACTTTTTCTTGATCATAATTTTCTATTATTTTTTGTGCTTTTCGGGCTTTTTCTAGTTTTGTTGAAAGTTCTTCTCTTTGGATTTCTGTTAATTTTGTGTATTTTTTTAACATTTTTTCCTCCTTTTTATATTCCACTTAATGAAAAGAGATTTTATATAATGAAATTTGGTTATATTATACTATAACCCCTTAATTTTTGTCAACAGGTAATGTTTTTGTGATTATTTATTTTTCTTTTGATATTTATATGATTATTTTTTTTATTTATGGATAAATATATATTAAGGAGGTTTTAAAATGGATAACATAAGAGAGTACCTATATTCTACTTATCATCTGTGGCTAAAAGAACTTGAAGATAATAGATTTGTGATAGGCATAACAAATTACATTATTGAAGATATGGGAGACATAAATAAAATTAATTTAATAGAAATTGGAACACATTTAAAGGAAGGAGATTTTTTTGGATCTGTAGAAAATTCTGAAGAGGTATACGAACTTACCATGCCTTTAGATGGAGAAATAATAGACGTTAACCCTAAAGTAGAAAAAGAATTATCTCTTTTAGAAGATAATCCTTTAGATATTTGGCTTATAAAAATTAGAGTTACCAATGAAGATCAAATTTACGACTTATTAAATGAAATAGAATACAGCGACTTTATAATTTAAATGACCAGTAATTTGTTTTTAATTTCATTGATACTTTCGATATGATAATCCTTTACAGATTCACTCATACCGTTTTTAGTATGCATAAGCACAAACATATGGCTATATGCTTTTCTGTATAAATCAAGATGATTCATGTATTTTTTTATATCCACATTATGTTTTTTGCTGTTTATTTCTTTATGATAAAATTGTATTAAATTCCTAAACTCATCCATCTTCAATCTATATCCCTCTAAAGTTCTAACCACTATATAATCATCTTTAATCATTAAATTATCTTCTAAAAAAGTTTTAAGTTCTTTATCTAGAGTATTTAACTTAACAAATGGATTTGGTGGTTTTATATAATAATTTATTATTAATGCTGAACCTAAGCCTATAAAAGTCTCTAGTGTTCTATTTAATACATAGTCTGCAGGTTGAAAATTATTTACATCTACTATTCTGAAACTTATTACTAAAAAAACTAAGCTGGCTGTTTTTATATATTCAGTTTTATTTAATATATTTCCTACATAAATTATAATTAATACACCTATAGGAATAATATATAAAATATCTGGTGCAAGTAGTAGGTAAATGAAGGAAAAAAAACTTCCAATTAATGTTCCTACTCCTCTTACCCTTGCCATGTCTGTTGTCTCTATTAAAGAACCCTGCATACATAGAAATGCAGTCCAAGTTGCTTGAAAAGAGTCCAGACCAAATAAATTACTGATTAATAATGATGCAAATACTGATAAAAAGGTTTTAAAACTTCTCATTCCTAATTTAGGTATTTTAATTTTTTTTATTGTGTTTTCCATTACTCATCCTTTTAATTTTTTAAATTTAAACATATATTTGTTTAATTGTCAAATATAAAAAGAGCAACTCATTAGTCACTCTCTCTTATGATTTTCTTTATTCTTTTTTCTAAATCTCTTCTTTTAAGCCATACTTGTCTTTCACACCCTGTACACTTTATTCTAAAATCAGCTCCAACTCTTAAAATTTCCCAGTCGTAGCTTCCGCAGGGATGTTTTTTTTTGAGTTTTACTATATCTCCTACCTCAAGGTTCATAGGCATTATATCACTCCCTATAAATTATGTTCCACGTGGAACAATTATTATTATTCTATTATATCTTTATAACTTAAATAATTTAAAACTATATTGTTTTCATAGAAGATTTCACTGGATTTGGATTCAAGAACCATATTTGTAATAGCATTATTTTCATCTGAAAACATTATAAAAGGTGCCGCTAAAGCAAATACGAGATAAATTATAACTACAGTTTTTACAGCTCCTAAAAAACCGCCTAGTAATTTATTTGCTAAATTTAAGACCGGAAGTTTAACTATTGTATTCAATACATTTGCTATAACAAAAATAATTAAAAATGTTAATAATATAGCAATAGTAAAAGATATAAAGACCATAATCATATTTGTTACTTGATCTGTAATATTTCCAGTATTAGACATTATTGTTGTACCATCTGACGAACTAACCATGTTGTTAAACATCATCTTCATATCAAAAGGTAACTTATCAAATCCTTTAAAAAAATCTGCCATTGATACATTTTCACCGAAATCAGCAATTACATCGGATATTTTACCGGAAACAAATTCATGAATAGTAGCTTCCAATTTTGTATGTTTAATTAAAAAGTTCATTATTATGTGATAGTATTCTTTAGATATAAAAAATGCCAAAATAATACCAACTAAGTTAAATAAAGCCATTATAAAACCCTTTTTAATCCCTGTAAAAACAGATATTCCTATAAATATGATTATTAATGCATCTACAAAATTATATTCCATAGCACCCTCCTATTTTATAATTCCACGATAAAAATTAAAATCAGTTTCTATATAAATAATATTACCCATTAAATGATAATTTATAATTTTTTCATCAATTGGCCAAATAGAGTATTTTTCTTCTCCTATTACTGTTATGGAATTACTATTACTTAATAATATTGTATTATTGTATGTTTTAATTCTATCATAAGATTGATCCAATTGTACTACATTTTCGACAGAACTATCAAAATTTATAATATGGAGTTTCTTATTATCCAAAATTAATATTTCGTTGCTGTCTTCATTTATAGTGAACTCTTTAACAGTATCAAAATTATTATATTTCCACAATATTATCCCATCAGTATTGAATGTGTAAAAATTTTTCTGTGTTAAAACAAAATTTCGTGATGAAGTTTGTTTTACATCAACCAGCAGTTCCCCTTCTAATATTGTTTCCCATCTTTTTATATCATCTTTTATAAGTCTTTGTTGAATTATAGAATTTATTTTACCATTATTAAAATAAAAATATCCTATGAAATAACTATCTATTTTATCTTTAGGAGAAAGAAAAACTATATTACCATTTATTGATAACTCTTCTTTGTTTCCATCAATTATTTTTACTGCCTTATTAATTTCTTTATCTAATTTTAAAATAACGAAAATGTCTTTTCCTTTGTCTACATGTATTACTTCAGATTCGAAATCATACTGACTAAGATTATTACCATTCTTATCTATTTCTATAATTTTGTTTTTATTCTCGGTTACTATGTATATGTTATCATAAAAATATACTTCACTTATAAAATCTTCAATTTCTAAGGACCACTTCGTTTTACAGTCATAATCAGTAATTTTAATCGTTTTATCACTATATGATAGAATACCATCATCAGTGTAAATTTTTTTTCTTAAAAGTTCAATATTTAAGCTTTCTATATTCGTTATTGACAATTTAT
>JAWSUU010000038.1:0-4398 GCA_033549325.1 Bacillota bacterium
AGTAGCAAGAGTTAAAAGAACCTACAATACTACGGATCCAGATGAAATGATAGATATGTCTTACCTATCTAAAACTAATGGTAGATGGCTTAAAGATATGCTAAAAGCTTCAAGTTTTTAAAAAAACAAAGCTATAAAAATCAAGATAATATAAATTAAAAGAGATTTGGCGAAGCGAATCATTTACATAGAGAAGCCTACATGGTAGCCTAAAAAACAAGGTATTAGCATGTATCTATTTGCCTGCAGCTAATCAAACCATGTAGGCAGAGGCTCAATGTCAATGGCAAATCGAAGCTGAAAAAACTAGACAATTAAATTATATACAATGGAGATTTTTTCAATAAAATATATTTTATTTGTTTTCCAACAAAAACTTGACACTATCATTAGAAATTTCAAGTTTTACAATATTAGAAAAAAGTATTAAAATTAAAAACAAAGTTATTAAAGGTAAAAGGGAGGGCAATCATGATTCAAATTGATTACAACAAGCTTAAAAAGGACATAAAAGATATCCTATATGAATATGTAGGTATCAACAGTAAGACCAGCAGCAAAAATGAATTACTGGCGGAAAGTTTTTTGATTGACTACTTTGACAGTTTAAAGTATTTCAAGGAAAACCCTGGAAACTACGGAAGTTACAAGATTAAGGATGACCCTTACAGCAGAGGGATTCCTTGGGCTCTTTTAAAAGGTGAAGGCAAGGATACTATACTTATGATTCATCATTACGATGTAGTGGATGTAGAAGATTTTGGAAATTTAAAGGATCTGGCTTTTAGCCCGGATGAACTTGAAGAAGAACTTAAAAAAGGAAAGGTTAAAATTTCAGAAGAGGCTCAAAAGGATCTAAATAGCGGTGAGTATATGTTTGGAAAAGGTGCTACGGATATGAAGGGGGGAGGTTCTATTCAGCTTGCTCTATTAAAGCAGTATTCAGAAATGAAAAACTTTAAAGGAAACATCATAGTAATGGGAGTTCCAGATGAGGAGAATTTATCATCAGGAATGAGAAGTGCAGCATATTTACTTAAAGAACTAAAAGAAAAGCATGATTTAAATTATGTTGTAACATTAAATTCAGAACCTCATCAGAGAAAAGATGATAAAGTAGGAGTTATTTCTTTAGGGTCAGTTGGTAAAATAATGACCTTTGTATACGTAAGAGGATGGTTGTCTCACGCCGGTAAAACTTTTGAAGGCTTGAATCCATTAGGCATACTGTCGGAGATTACCAGTAGGACAGAGACGAACACAGTATTTTCAGATTTTGTCATGGGAGAAGCTTCTCCTCCACCTACTTGGCTTTACTCTAAGGATGACAAAGAAAATTACGACGTTTCTATGCCATTAAGTGCCAAAGGTTCCTTCAGTATACTTACTTTAGATTCAGAAATAGATGAAGTAGTGGATAAGGTATTAAAAATATCTGAAGACGCTTTTGACTCAGTAATTAAGAAAAACAACGAATACTATAAAGAATATTTAGAAAATACAAACAGAAAATTTACAGCTCTACCGTGGGAGACAAAAGTAGTTACTGTAAGCGAGCTGATATTAGAAGCTAAAAATGATTACGGCGAAGAGTTTAAAAAAGCCTATAAAATAAAATTAGAGGACATTAAAGACAAGGTTCAAAAAGGAAATATTAATATGATAGAGGGTAGTTTTGAACTAGTAGATGAAATATTTAATTATATTTCAGATCCAGCACCAACTGTGGTGATAGGTCTTACACCACCTTTTTATCCAAACGTATCGAATATTAAGTTTGAAGAGAAAAACGAATTAATTACAAATATTGCAGTTGATATCTTTGATTTTACAAAGAAAGAATTTAATCAAAAATATGAAAAAGAGTATTTTTTCACAGGCATTTCAGATTTAAGCTATGTATCCTATGAAAACAGCGAAGTAGGTCAGGGAATTTTAAGCAAAGAAATGCCGCTTTATGGAGATTTGTACAGTATACCTTTGAAAGAAATCGAAGAAAATTCTATGCCTTGTTTAAATATAGGACCATGGGGTAAAGACTTCCATAAATTGACAGAAAGAGTTTTAAAAGAAGATGTTTACGAAAGAACTCCAAAAATATTAAATTTTACAGTTTCTAAGTTTTTAGAATAAAATTCTAATGCCTCGATTTAAAGTCGAGGCATTAGAATTTTATTTCATGAAGATTGTATTTGTATTTTAAAAACAACTTGATTTTTTTTATTTTCTGCAGATATTTTACCCTTGTGATGCTCTATAATTTTTTTAGATATATATAGACCAAGTCCAAAGTTACCGTCTCTTCCTTTATGAAATTTTTCAAAAAGATGTTTTAGAATATCTTCAGGGATAGGGTTTCCGTCATTAGATATTTCTATAAAAATAAAATCACCTATACCTTTCTTCATAGAAATTTTGATATATGATTCTGCATACCTAACACAATTTTCAATAATATTCTCTATAGCTATTTCTAATTTTTCTTTTATACCATAGGTAGAATAATTTTCCAATTCAAGAACAAGATCAAGATTTTCGTAAGTTGAACAGATTCTGTTTGCCAAATTTAGAATTAAAGATTTTAAATTTATAGTTTCAAAAGATTTATCCTTTTCTAATATATACTCCAAAGAACTAACATAAAGAAGTTTTTTTATTCTTCTGTCTAAGGTGTTTATTTCTTCCTCTATAACATCAATAGTTGAATCAAAAGATCCATTTACATAGATACCATCGTGTAAAGCTTGACAGTAATTTTTAAGTATCATTATTGGTGTCTTAAGTTCATGGGATAAACTTTGAAGAAAAAACTCTTCTTCCTTATCTAATCTTTCAAGATTTTTATGCATTTTGACTATAGAATATGTAAGTTTCCCAATTTCATCTTTTCGGTCAACTTCTAGATTGTGAATCCATTCCTTATTTGACATTTTACGAACCTTTTTTTCAAGCATTATGATAGGCTTAGAAATTTTGTTAGACATTATTTTTGCAAATATTATACTTATAATTATTATGCATAGTACCAGTCTAAATGAAATCCACAAAAAACCATCTTGAAAAAAATTCATATTTAGAGAATTAGTATAATCAAGCATTATAATTGTTGTAATCATAACGGTTATAGTTATTATAATACTGAAAAATACGATGATAGACCAAATTTGAAATGCTAGAGGTTTGTCTTTCATATTAATCTTCATAAACATAACCATACCCATATACTGTTTCAATTTTTAAATTAGGTAATTTTTTACGAATTCTTCTAATGGTATCATCAACTACTCTCTGGGAAACATCATATGATTCATTCCAAACTTTTTCTAATATCTGTTGTCTGGACAATGCTATATTTTTATTTTTTCCAAAATATACAAGCAAATCATATTCTTTAGCTGACAGGTTTACCTTTTCATTTTCCTTGTAAACCTTATGACTTTCTGTATTTATAGTAACGGAATCTAATTTTAATTGGCTTTCTTGTTTAGACGCTGGTTTCAAAAGTTTATTTACTCTAATAATTAATTCTCTTATCATAAAGGGCTTTGAAATATAATCATCACAACCTATCTCCAATCCAATAACTCTATCTATATCTTTATTTCGAGCTGAAATAAAAATTATTTTACTGGATGGTGAAGCTTTTTTTATTTTTTTAAAAACAGAAAAACCTATTATATCAGGTAGCATTATATCAATTATCCATAAATCAGTTTTAAGTCCTATAGCATCAATACCATCGTTACCGTTTAAATAACTTCTAACATTATAACCTTCCTTTTCCAAATAAGTCTTAATAATTGCATTTAAATTTTTTTCATCTTCAATTATATTAATCCACATTATGAATCCTTCCTTTTTATATTACTAATAATTATATTATATTTCATAGATGTAAATTTTGATATCAGTTATTAAAATAGATTTTATCTTCTTGATCATAAAAAACTGGGTTTTCTTCTTTAGGAATTTCTCCCTTTATATACCTGATTTTGTAATCTTTCAATAGACTAAAAAATTTATTTGATAAAACTAAAATTGCAAACATATTAATAAAAATAGGGAATCCTAATATAATTTCAGACATTGACCAAAGAGTTAAAGTTGGATTATCATGATTCAGAAAAAATATTGTATTAGCTATACCACCTAAAGGATAAAGTATTTTAAGCCATTTAAGAATGTATTCGACATTTTTGTGGGAGCGAAAAATAAATTTTAATGCTACTGCAGAATAAAAATACCAACCAACAGTTGCTGTAAGGCCAAATATAAAAATAGTTATAGGGATAATTACATTTGATAGACTCCCTATTCCAAGAGAGAATGAATCTACAACTAATTCATATCCGATAGATGACTTACCAAATACTATTCCTATAACAACAACAAAACCAG
>JAWSUU010000038.1:4408-16873 GCA_033549325.1 Bacillota bacterium
GTTGTAACACAGATTACAATGGTATCTATAAAAACTTCAATCACTCCCCACATTCCCTGTTTTATAGGATGATCTGTGTCAGCTTGAGAATGTAACATCGGCGATGTTCCCCAACCTGATTCATTTGAATATAAACCCCTTGAGATACCCTGTTTCATAACTACAGCGATGGATCTTCCTGCTATTCCACCAGCTACAGAACCTGGATTAAAAGCGCCTGAAATAATAATTTTTATTGAAGGGATTACATAAGATATATTTAACAATACTACCAAAACTCCTGATGCTATATATATTAAAATTATTATAGGAAATATATTTTTCATTATTTTACCATAAGAACTTATACCTTTGTAAATTGTAATATATACAATTAAAGCATAAAATAAAGAAACGGCTAAGGCTGGAATATTGAAGTTGGAAGATATGGAAACAGAAGCATAGTAGTTTTGAATAGTAAAGGGTACAGTTGAAAACAAACCAATTGCAAAAATATATGTAGGGACTTTTAAACTTCCAAAATTCATACTTTTTCCAATGCCTTTTTCAATATAATGCATGGGACTACTTTCGAAGTAACCATCATCAGTTTTATCTCTATAGTAAACTGCTAGAGTAACTTCAGCCATTTTTATTATCATACCAACAAACCCAGTTATAATAAGCCAAAACAAAGCACCAGGGCCACCAAAACTTATAGCTGTAGCGACACCTGTAATATTGCCTATACCTGCTGTTGTTGCAATAGCTGTATAGAAAGTTTCGATAGGTTTAGGGGTGATACTCTCTGAGGAATCATTTTTGCTCTTACTCATTATAGTGTTTTGAAAAATATGTTTAAAGTATTTTATCTGGAAAAACCCACTGGAGAAAGTAAAATAAATACCAGTTGAGAGTATTAAAACTATTAAAGGCCAATCCCACAATATGTCAGATAAATATGATAATAAATTCTCCACTAAATTCCTTCCTTTAATTAAATTTATTTTTTCCAACATTATAACATTAGATAAAAATTATTACAATTATGTGATTTTTCACATACATATTACATACTAATTTGTTTTTTTATATGTATACTATAAATTGATGGTATGAAAAGGTTTTCAAAACATACTTGTAATAATTTATACAAAGAAAATAAATACAAATAAGGAGAGAAACTTATGGACAAAATTTTATTTAATGGAGAAATATACACTCTTGATAAAAATGGAACTAAGGCAGAAGCTATAGGTATTAAAGAAGGAAGAATTGAAGCTATTGGTAGCAGTGATGATATTTTAAAATTTAAAAATGAAAATACAGAACTAATAGATTTAAAAGGCAAAATGACGGTGCCTGGGTTTATAGATAGTCATATGCATTTAATAAGCTATGGATATGCTCTTTCAAAAGTAGCTTTATCTCAATGTAAATCTATTGATGAAATGATTGAAAAAGGTAAAGAATTTATCCAAAAAAATAATTTTGAAAAAGAAGATTGGATACAGGGAAGAGGATGGAATCACGACTATTTTGATGAAAAAAGAGTACCAAACAGACATGATTTGGATAAAATTTCAACAGAACATCCCATATGCTTCGCTAGAGCCTGTGGTCATATAGCAGTAGTTAATACAAAAGCACTAGAAGTGGCTAAAATAGATGAACATCCTAAACAACCTGATGGCGGTTATATAGATGTTGATGAAAGTCGTAAACCTACAGGAGTGATCAGAGAAAATGCATTAAAATTAATTTACGGGATAATTCCTGACCCTGATTTAGATAAGGTAAAAGAAATGATAACTAACTGTATAGATGATGCTTTAGAGCAGGGTATAACATCAATACATACAGATGATTTTGAACAATTACCTAGTAAAGACTATAAAAAAATAATAAAAGCATATAGAGAATTAGCAGAAGAAGACAATTTAAATATTAGAGTATATGAACAAAGTCTTTTTTCTGAACCGGAGAAGCTAAAAGATTTTCTTAATAATGGATACAACACCGGATGGGGAGATGAGTTCTTTAAAATAGGACCTTTGAAACTTTTAGCAGATGGATCTTTAGGAGCCAGAACTGCATATATGACTGAAGCATATTTTGATGATGAAAGTACTAAAGGAATTCCAATTTTTACACAAGATGAACTTGATGAACTGGTTATGATGGCTCATATGGCAGGCATGCAGATAGCTGTTCACGGAATAGGAGACGGTATTATGCATATGATAGGAAAATCTTTAGAAAAGGCATTGAAGGAAAAACCTGTAGAGGACCATAGACACGGAATAGTTCATGCTCAAATTACAGACTTGGAACTCATAGAAAAATTCAAAGAAATGAATTTGATTGCATATATTCAGCCGATATTTTTGCATTATGATATGCATATAGTTGAAGAAAGAATAGGAAAAGAAAGAGCAAAATATACATATAACTGGAAAAGAATGATAGATATGGGGATACATTTAGCGGGAGGATCAGATGCACCTGTTGAAAAGTTCGACATACTTCCTAATATTTACTCAGCTGTAACTAGGAAAGATCTTAATGGAAATCCGAAGAACGGGTGGCTACCAGAACAAAAAGTTAGTGTTGAAGATGCATTGAGGATGTTTACTGTAGAAGGAGCTTATGCTTCTTTTGAAGAAGACGTAAAAGGAACTTTAGAAGTTGGTAAATATGCAGATCTAGTGGTATTAGAGGATAACTTATTTAATATAAATCCAGATAAAATTAAAGATGTTAGAGTAGAATTAACTATGGTTAATGGTAAAACTTTTCACAAAAGAGGGGATAATTAAGGCATAAATATTTTGACATGGAGAATAATTCTCGGGGATGAAAGGAGGTGAACTTAAGATTTTATTAAATAAAGGAGGGATGTTGGCAAAAAATTAAATTAAATTAAATTTATAAAGTTATTATAAAAAAAATTCTATTAAATATTTTAAGGAGGAAACTATGGAAGCTTTTTTGGATAAATTAGTAGGTTGGTTATGGGGTACACCCCTTATAGTAACAATATTATTTGTAGGTGCATTTTTTACAATTAAGTCAGGATTTTTCCAGTTTGTATTTTTCAAACACATAATGAAGGAAACATTTGGGAAAATGTTTCATAAACAAACTGAAGAGGGTGATGGCATACTATCATCTTTTGAAGCAGTTAGTACAGCAATAGGAGGTTCAGTTGGTGTTGGTAATATAGGTGGAGTTGCTACAGCAATAGCCGTAGGTGGACCTGGTGCAATATTTTGGATGTGGCTGATTGCATTATTAGGAATGATAATTAAAAATGTAGAGGTTACATTAGCTGTATACTATCGTATGAAAGATGAGAAGGGAAACCCATATGGTGGACCAACTTATTATATGGAAAGAGGGCTTGGTGAAGAAAAAGGATTTAAAGCTTGGGGATTATTGGCATTTGTATTTGGAGCAGGAATCTTTGCTACTTTCTTTATTACTCTTCAAAACTATACAATATCAGAAGCTATAGGAAGCACATTTAATATTAATATGATACTAGCAAGTGCATTCTTCGTTGTATGCCTATATCTATTAATATGGGGAGGAATTCCTTGGTTAGGTAAAGCAGCAGGTAAATTAGTACCCTTTATGGTATTATTCTATTTCTTTGGTGGACTATTTATTATACTTAAAAACTACGCAGCTATTCCAACTGCATTTGGTTTAATCTTTAGCGGTGCATTTAGTGGCACAGCAGCAGTAGGAGGATTTACAGGCGCTGTATTTGCTCAAGCTATAAGAATGGGTATTGCTCGTTCCGTATACAGTAATGAAGCTGGTTGGGGTACATCTCCTATGATTCATTCAACAGCAAGAGTAAACCATCCTATTAAACAAGGAATGTGGGGATCTTTTGAAGTATTTGTTGATACTATAATTGTATGTACGATTACAGCTTTAGTTATAATAGTTACAGGTGCGTGGGAAACAGGAGCCGATGGAGCTACATTAACTCTTAATGCTTTTGAAATTGGAATCGGTTACTACGGAAGACTTATAGTAACCATAGGAGTTTTCTTGTTTGGATTAACAACAGGAAGTGGCTGGTACGCATATTATGAAATACTATTGAGACATTTAATGAAAAAAGAATCAAAGACAAAGGATACTATACTAGCAATATATAAATTAATATACCCGATACCTGGAATGTTAATGGTTATAATGGCTGTAACAATAGGATTACCTGGTGCAGCTGTATGGTATTTTGCTGACATTACTTCAGCTATTCCAACATTTATTAATGTAGTAGTAATTCTTATTTTAAGTCGTAGATATGTAGACTTGCTAAGAGACTATAAAGCTAGATACCTTGGAATAGGTACTGTAGACCCAGAATTCAATCTTTTCTATGAAGATAAAATAAAAGAATCAAAAGAAAGCTTAAACAAAAATTAGAATAATAAAAGCATAGAAAATAATCCTCCTTCAGACAAATTGAATATAGCTGAAGGAGGAAATTTTCTATTATAACACTAATAAGTTTATTATAAAGTAATTTATTATAAATGTTAATATTAAGTATGGAAATTTTCTTAATATAACAAGGAGGAAAAAGTGAAAAAAGAAAATTTAGATTTAGCAATTAAATTAAGACATGAACTTCACCAAAATCCAGAAATATCTAATAAAGAAAAATGGACTAAAAGACACTTAATAAATTTTTTAAGAAAAAATACAAATTTAGAGATTATAGATAAGGGATTGTGGTTTTATGCTGTATATAGATCAGAAGAAGGTAGAAAAAATATAGCTTTTAGAGCCGATTTTGATGCTATAGAAATGGATGAGTCGATTGACCTTCCTTACGGTTCTCAAAACTCAGGAATTTCTCATAAATGCGGGCATGATGGACATTCCGCAACAATGGCAGCCTTTGCATTAGAAATAGATCAAAAAGGTTCTGATAACAATATATTTTTTCTTTTTCAACATGCTGAAGAAATAGGAACAGGAGCTAAACTTGCAGTTGAATTAATTAAAGAAGAAAATATTGACGAAATATTTGCTTATCATAATGAATCTGGGATTCCTTTTAAATCTATAAATGTAATAGATGAAACTGCTCATTATGCATCTAAAGGTATGATAATTCATATGGAAGGAACTCCTTCTCATGCTAGTGAACCAGAAAAAGGTAAAAACCCATCATTTGCAATAGCAAAAATAATAGATGCTATACCAGCATTAACCTCTGATGAAAAAAACAAGGGAAAAGTTTTTTGTACTATAATACAGGTGGATATAGGTAAAAGGGCTTTTGGAATACAGGCTAGCAAAGGAAAATTACTTCTAACTATAAGAGCTTTTTATGAAGAAGAAATGGATAAACTAGAAGAAAACATAAAAAGTATAGCTATAGAAGAAGCAAAAAAATATGGATTAAAAGTAAATTTTAGTTTTGAAGATTATTTTCCAGAAACTGTTAATAATAAAGAAAGTAATGATAAAATAAGAAAAGTAGCTAAAGAAAATGATCTGGAATTACTTGAGATAGAAGAAGCATCTAGAGGCTCAGAAGATTATGGATATTATACTAAGGAAACTAAAGGGTCAATATTTTATATAGGTAATGGCGAAGACTATCCTAACATTCATTCCTATGAATATGATTTTAGGGATGAATTAATCGAAATAGGAGTAAAGATGTTTAAGGGTCTATCTAATCTATAGGAAAACCTATGAAGCTTCCTTTAAATTGGACTAGCTTGGAGAACCTTAAAAAAAGGAGATAAGAATGTTATTTGTAAATGGAAAAATTTATTCTCTTGATGATAAAAATACTGAATATGAAGCTTTAGCTATAGAAAAAAATAAAATTGTCGACTTAGGTATAACAGAGGAGTTAGTAGATAAATACAGTACTGAAAATAATATAATTGATCTTCAAGGGAAAATGCTTATACCCGGTTTTAACGACAGTCATATGCATTTGTTAAGCTATGGGTTTGCCAATTTAATTAAAGCTAATTTAAATAATGCAAAATCTATCGATGAAGTAATTAGAATAGTAAAAGACTTTAGTAAGGATAAAAAGAAAAGATTAGGTAATTGGATAATGGGACGAGGATGGAATGAAAATAATTTCAAAGAAAAAAGAATTTTAAATAGATATGATTTAGATAAAATATCTGCAGATGAACCAATTTTTCTTAACAGATCCTGCGGGCACCATGTGGTAGTAGTAAACTCTAAAGCACTTGAAATATGCCTTATTGATAAAAATACTGAGCAAATTGATGGAGGTCATTTTGATGTAGATGAAAATGGAGATCCAACGGGGGTTTTTCGAGAAAATGCAAGAAATTTAATTTTAAAAAAAATACCAAATCCTAATGTCTCAGAAATTAAAGATATGATAGTAGAAGGATTAAAAACCGCCTCAAAAAATGGAATAACATCTATACAAACAGATGACTTTGAAGCATTTATGAACGGCGAATATGATGAAAAAATAATTGATGCATACCTACAACTAAAAAGTGAGAAAAGATTAAATGCTAGAATTTATCATCAATCTCAAATACATTATCCTGAATTACTAAAAGAATTTATTGACCTGGGATATAATACCGGATGGGGAGATAATCATTTTAAGATAGGACCTTTAAAATTGCTTACCGATGGATCCTTAGGGGGAAGAACAGCATTATTAGATGATTTTTACAAAGATGATCCTCATAACAAAGGTATTTCATCTTTTTCTCAAGAAGAACTTGATGAATTAATTATGATCGCCCATGAAGCAAACATGCAGGTAGCTTCTCATTGCATAGGCAGCGGTGCTATGAAAATGTTTTTTAATAGTTTAGAGAAAGTTTTATCTAAAAAACCTATGAAAAATCATAGGCATGGTGTAGTACATGGACAGATTACAAATGATGAAATATTTGAAAAATTCAAAAAAAATAATGCTATAGCATATATACAGCCTGTATTTATTGACCGTGATATGCATATCCTAGAAAGTCGATTAGATAAGGATAAAATTTCAAAAACATACAATTGGAAGACCTTTTTCGATATGGGAATCCATGCTTCAGGTGGAAGTGATGCACCAGTAGAAGATATGGATGTAATTTCAAATATATATCATGCTGTAGCTAGGAAGGATAAAAGTGGTTTTCCAATAGGAGGATGGTTACCGGAACAAAAACTTTCTTTAACAGAAGCTTTAAAATTATTCACAATTGAAGGAGCATATGCTTCTTTTGAAGAAAATGTCAAAGGCACTTTAGAAAAAGGAAAGCTTGCTGATATTGTAATTTTATCGGAAGATTTATATAATTTGAAAGAAGAAGAAATTTTAAAAGCTAAAGTTTTGATGACTGTAATGGATGGTAAGATAGTTTATGAAGCCAAGGAGGATCAGAAATGAAAAAAGTAGATATGATAGTAAAAGCGCCACACTTTTATACTATGGCTGGAGATGGAGTAGGATATAGAAGCGAAGTCTCTATGGTAGTAGATAAAGGCAAAATAATTGAAATTGCTGAACAGGATAAAATTCAAGATGAATTCGAAGCTGAGGAAGTATTAAACTTAGATCATCATGTAGTACTTCCTGGATTTATAGATGCCCACATGCACACAGGACTTGCTATAATGAGAGGGTTAGCACAAGATACAAACAACTGGATGATGTACGGACTCCAGCCTTTTGACAATGCAGCTGTAAAGAAAGAAAAACTAGCAGGAAGCAAACTGGCTATTATTGAAGCAGTAAAAGCAGGTACTACAACAGTAGGAGATTACGAAGACGGTATGGATGATGTATGTTCTTTTATTGAAAAACTAGGAGCAAGAGGACATATTACCCAAACAATTAGAGAAGCTAAAAGAAAAGTATATAAACCTGGAGAACTATATGAATTCGATCCAAAATTAGGAGAAGAAAGTCTTCAAAAAAATATAGATCTTTACGACAAATGGCATAATAAGGATAATGGAAGGATTAAAATACTATTTGGACCTCAAGGGGCAGACTTTGTAAGCAAAGAAATGATGTTGAAAGTACAAAAAATAGCAAAAGAAAGAAATACAAAGATTCATATGCATACACAACAAGGAGACAGAGAAACCTACCAAATGGTAGAAAGATATGGAATGAGACCAATTGAGTGGTTAAAAGAGATAGGATTTTTAGACGAAACCCTAATAGCAGTACACCTTACAGATGCTAAAGATGAAGAAGCAAAGGTAGTAGCAGAAAGCGGAGCAAGTATGATACTATGTCCAGGGTCAATAGGGATAATAGACGGAATAGTACCTCCATCTACAGCCTTTCAAGAAGCAGGAGGAAATGTAGCTTTAGGCTCAGATCAAGCACCGGGAAACAACTGCCATAACATAATAAACGAAATGAAGTTGGTAGCATTATTTAATAAAATAAAATATCAAGACCCGGAAAAAATACCTGCCTGGAAAGCTTTAAGAATGGCAACAATAGAAGGAGCAAAAGCAGTTGGACTAGGACGGGAAATAGGATCCTTAGAAGTAGATAAAAAAGCAGATTTTATAGCAATAGACTTAAACAAACCATCTATGTTACCACTTTATACAAATCCGATGAGAAACATAGTACCTAATCTAGTTTACAGTGCAAGAGGAGAAGAAGTAGCATTATCTGCAGTTGATGGCAAAGTAATATATAAAGACGGAAAAGTATTAAATATAAATGAACAAGAAGTATTTGAAGAAGTAAACAAATACACAGATGGTATTGGAGAAAGAGCGTCTAAGGAATTTTGGGAAATTAACGGAACTAATGCCCAGTTTATGGATGAAGATAAGTTATAAAACCTTTTACTTAGGAGTAGATAATGAAAAAGACTTATGAAATAGAGGATTTCAATATAAAAATAGGTAAATTACCGAAAGGTAGATTAAATAAAATATCAGATGTACAAGGAATAAAAGTAGGCCATTATACAATTGATACTGAAGAAAATAAAACTGGTGTGACAGTAGTTATACCTAAAAAAAGTAATATGTTTACCGAAAAATTTATTGCTGCTTCTCATGTTATAAATGGATTTGGTAAAACAATGGGGCTAGTTCAATTAAATGAACTGGGAACTTTAGAAACTCCTATAGCTTTGACGAACACACTAAATATAGGGTTGGTTCATGATGCTGTAGTTGAATATATGATTAATGACTGCGAAAAAGAAAACATTGAACTTAAATCAGTTAATCCCATAATATGTGAATGTAATGATTCAGGATTGAATAACATAAGAAATAGGGTAGTAAAAAAGCAACATGTATTTGAAGCAATAAAAAATTCTAGAGAAGATTTTGAAGAAGGAGATATAGGTGGTGGGAAGGGGATGACCTGCCACGATTTAAAAGGTGGAATAGGTTCATCTTCCAGAATAGTGAAATTAGACAAAAAAGATTACACAGTAGGAGCTCTAGTCCAATCAAACCAAGGACTAATCAATGATTTGACGATTAACGGCAATAATATAGGTAAAAAAATAGAGCCTAAAATAAAAAAATCAAACAAATTAGACAAAGGATCGATAATTATTATTTTAGCAACTGACATACCTCTTTCGAGCAGACAGTTAAAAAGAATTTGTAAAAGAGCTGTTATAGGTTTAGCAAGACTAGGATCCTATATTGGACATGGAAGTGGTGAAGTTGTAATTGGATTTAGCACTGCAAATATAATAAAAGAAAAGGAAAAATCAGATATTATTGATTTGAAAATTATAAATGAAAATATAGTTGAAAAGATTTTCAGAGCTGCAGTGGAAGTTGTTGAGGAATCTGTATTGAAATCCATGTTAAATGCAGAAAGAGTTGAAGGATATAAAGGAACCACAAAAGAAAGTCTAAGTAATTTTTTATAATTAAGAAACAAATACTCCATAATTAATTTGGGGCATTTGTTTTTTTGTGGTAAAATTAGAAGAGATATTTATGACGAGGAGGTCTATTATGAATCTTAGTGAAAGAGATAAACTTCTCCAGGAAGTTTACGACACTGCTTACGAATATGAGAAAAAATTCGGTGGATGTTCTCAAGCTGTATTAGGAGCAATTAAAACAATTACAGGAAAAATCACAGACGAAGAATACAAAGCAGCTACAGGATTAGCTGGAGGCATCGGTCTTAAAGGATATGCCTGCGGAGCTTTATCTGGTGGAACAATGGCTATTAGTAGTTTTTTAGGAAGAGAATACAACAATATGGAAGATCCTGAGGGAATAAAAGCACAAACTTTTAAATTATCTAGAAGATTAGCAGAAAAATTTGAAGAATATTATGGTTCTGGAAAATGCAGCGAAATAAATAAAAAATTATTCGGAAAATCCTTTAATCTTTGGATAAGAGAAGAATATGAAGAATTCGACTCCTTAGGTGCTCACGATGATAAATGTACATCTGTATGCGGAAATTCTGCAAGATGGACCATGGAAATTTTACTTGATGAAGGACTTTATGCTTCAAATAAAAAATAACATTTAATTGTTAAGAAATATTAATTGTATATATCCAAATCGGATTGACAATTTTTTAATTATTTACTACCATTAAGGATATAGAAATAAAGGGCTGTGTGTTTTACAACCTTTATTTCAAACATATATAATTAATCATTTAATGAATATATTTACAAAAAGGTTATAGGTTACCTTTATAAACCTAAATTCAATACAAGGAGAGTAATATGAGTTTATCAAAAAGAATTGAAGAACTAACACTTGAACTAACTAACATTAAAAGTATTGTTGGGTCTAAGAGCGAATTAGATTCTGTAAATGCTGTATATAAAAAGTTCGCAGAAATGGATTACTATAAAGAAAATCCAGACCAGCTAAAATTTGTGGATTTTGAAAACGATCCTCTTGAAAGAAAGAGTGTTGTAGCAACAATGAAGGGGAAAAAAGGAAACAGCAATAAGACCCTTGTACTAATAGGTCATACAGATACTGTAGGAATTTCAGACTACGGTAATTTACAAGAATATGCAACAAAGCCTTTTGAATTAGCAGAAAAACTTAAGGGTGTAAGCCTTCCAGAAGATGCTAAAAAAGATTTAGAATCTGGAGAATGGTTGTTCGGAAGAGGAGTTTTTGACATGAAGTGTGGAGTTGCTACACTTATGTGCATAATGGAAGACATATCAAAAGATTTAGAAAACTTTGAAGGAAACATAGTATTTGGAGCAGTTGGTGACGAAGAAGGAAACTCCGGCGGAATGCTTTCTGTTGTTCAAGATTTAGTTAAAATACAGGAAGAGGAAGGATTCGATTATTTAGCAGTATTAGATACTGACTATATGACACAGCTTTATCCTGGAGACGACAACAAATATATATTCGTTGGAACCGTTGGTAAATTAATGCCTTCTTTCTACGTAGTTGGAAAAGAAACCCACGTAGGTGAAGCATATAAAGGATTAGACCCTAACCAGTTGGCAGGAGCTATTACTAATAAATTAAATCTTAAATTTGAATTTTGCGACGTAGCAGAAGGAGAAGTATCCCTTCCTCCTATAACTTTAAGACAAAAAGACTTGAAAGAAGAATATTCAGTACAGATAGCTAAAACAGCAACTCTTTACTTTAACTATTCTACTCACAAAACTACTCCTGATGAAGTAATGGTTAAATTAAAAAAAGCTGCTAATGAAGCATTTACTGAAGTAGTAGATGATTTAAACGATCAATACAAGCAGTTTTGTGAAGCAAGTAATTTTCCTCATGAGGAACTTCCTTGGAAACCAAGAGTTATGTCTTTTAAAGAATTATATGAAGCTATGAAAGCTGAAATGGGAGAAGAACTTGACACTAAGATAGAAGAAATCAAAGCAGAACTATTAAAAGATAAATCTTTAGACGAAAGAGATTTCAGTATGAGAGTGGTTCAAGAGGTTCATAAACTATGGTCTGATAAAGATCCGGTAGTAGTAGTATATTATTCTCCTCCATACTATCCGCACATCTATGTTGAAGGTAGCGAGCCTAAAGATAAGCTCCTTCTGGAATCTGTAGATGAAGCAGTTAATTCTGTTGAATCAGACTATAAGATTGTAAGCAAGAAATTCTATCCTTACATATCCGACTTAAGCTTTGTATCAGCTCCAAAAGACCCTAAGATTATGGAATCTCTTAAAAGCAATATGCCTGCACTAGGTTCTAAATACAAATTACCTTTGGATGCTATGCAAAAGCTAGGACTTCCAGTAGTAAACATTGGACCATTTGGTAAAGATGCTCACAAGTTTACAGAAAGACTTGAAAAGAAATATTCTTTTGAAGTAGCACCGGAACTAGTTAAACGTACAATAGAAAACTTGCTTTCTGAGTAATCAATAAACTTTAATTGCACCTTAAAAGAGGTGCAATTTTTGTGCGACAGGCAGTCGCACCAGTTCTGACTTTGGTCAGGACTATCTTGCGTAATAGGAACAGCGATAACGA
>JAWSUU010000039.1:0-16742 GCA_033549325.1 Bacillota bacterium
CTACAGGTATATCTGAGGTTCCGGCGGATACTACGGCGATATAGCTATCCGGTATATCTACTTCTTCTAATTTACAGGATATTGTTCTACCTGCTTCATTGTATTCTATTTTATCGCTTAAGTCTTTAACTTCTTCATACATTTCTTTACTGGCTCTAGTGGCAAGAACGTTGGTATTTTTTGATATCATCAATTCCATTATTTTTCTAACCTGATATAGGGTTTTATTCTCGCAGTAAATTACTTCTGGATATCCAACTCTAATACTACGGTGGTTGTCTATTGTTGCAAATCCTAGTTCTGTAAAAGGAAGTTCTTCAAAAGTTTCAACAGCCCTATCTATTTAAGTATAGCTACCCCAGTAGGTGTTGCCGTCTCTGAATTTACTTTGCCGATATGAACAGGAATATCTTTTGCTATTTCAGAAGTTGCCGGTGCCGGAACGGGCATAGTTCCGTGTGCACAATTTACAAATCCACCGCCTAGTTCTACAGTTGATGATAGTACCTTATCTACCCCTAGTTTATCATAGCAAATTGCGGCTCCTATTATATCCACAATAGAATCAACTGCTCCTACTTCATGTAAGTGAGCCTCTTCAATTGTTTTACCGTGTACTTTTGCTTCTGCTTCTGCAACTATTTTGAATATCTCTTTACTCATTTTTTTCACGTTATCATTTAGATGTGATTCTTCTATGATTTTATTAATATCCTTAAGATTTCTATGGTCATGATGTTCATGTGTGTTATGGTGATTATGATCGTGATGATGGTTTTTGATTATTACATCAACCTTTGTTCCAGTAATTCCCATCTTTTCACCTTTACAAATTTTTAATTCGAATTCATCCTTTATACTTAATTTGTTCAACTCTTCTTTTAAATAATTTTCTTCAATTCCTAAATCAATCATTACTCCTAAGTTCATATCTCCGCTAATTCCTGCGAAACAATCATAGTATAGTATTTTCAAAATATTACCTCCACTATTTTAATCTAAGTTTATCAAAATCCAAAAATCATTTGTTTACCAACCTCTAAAATATTACTCATAGCAATCAAGGCACAGCTTTTTGTCGTTGCTTAATCTAATTTTGTGTTCCGGTGTTCCTTCTTTACAGTTGTCGAATATAATAGTATTAAAAATTCTTGCTTTTTCAGGTATTTCATAATGTGGTTTTTTAATTTCGAATACATCTTCTACATGACCCTCTAAAATAAATATCTGTCTTTCTTCTCTTGTCATTTCTTTATCTTTTACGGTTTATTTTTAATTATTTCAATTAAAGTCTTTCCTATTCCTCCACCTTTTCCATCCACTACTGCTATTGTAAATTTTTTCTTCATAATGTTACCTCATCTCTATATCAAAATTATATAAAATTATCTATTTATAATTATATTACTTATGTAAATTCACTACAACTAATTCTGGTCTGTTAAAAATCCTAAAAGGAAAAATACTATTACCAAGACCTCTACTCACATACATTGTTGTACTGCCTAAATCATATCTACCTTCATCATATTTAGGGAAAAATCCTTGATCCGGTGCTAAAATTCCACCGATATAAGGCAGTCTAATCTGCCCACCGTGAGCATGTCCCGAAAAAACTACATCTATATCATGATTTTCATATAAATCTAACAGTTCCGGTCTATGGGATAAAACTATTTCAAATTCTTCTTTATTCTCATATTTTGTCAAAAATTCCTCTATCACTATTGTATTTATACCATCTAAATAATTCGATGCTAAAAATGCAGGATCTTTCAATCCTATTATATGTATACTTTCATTATCAATATAATATTTTTCAACTTGGTTATCTAATACTGTAACTTCATTTTTTATCAACATCATCTTTATATCACTATATTTACCGGACCATGCTTCGTGATTCCCAGAAGAGTAGTAAACTGGTGCTATTTTTACTATCTGGTTAATAAAACTCTCTGCTAAATTTAAATCATACTTTCTTCTGTCTATTAAGTCCCCTGTGATTAATATTATATCAGGAGAAATACCTTCAATCTTTTCAATGATTTTTTGTTGATTTTCACCGAATTTTTTATTATGTAAATCCGATACCTGTAGTATTTTAAATCCATCAAAATAACTTGGAATTTTATTGTTTTTATAATTATGTTCAGTTATAACTATACTGTTGTTTGAAAAAATCAAAAATAAAATTATAAATATAAGAATTCCTATTATCGTTAATATTTGCAAGGGTCTATTCATACTTTCCAAGACTACCTCCTTATATAAGAACCATTACTATTTGTTTTTAATGGTCTGATTTGAGTCCTGCCCCACACATAGGTAGTAAACAGTCTTTTATTCTTCCCTTTAATTCACTTAATTTCAAGTAAGCAGCATAGGTAGCTGCAGTGGTATGTTCTATATATATACCTTTTTTAGCTAGAGCTTCTCTTGCTTCTAAAATTCTATTTTCAGGAGCTGTGATTATTTTTATATCATACTTATATGCATATTCTAAAATTTCTTCTCCTCGCATTGGTACTCCTATAGCTATACCTTCTGCCATAGTCGGTTTTGGTTTTACTTCCACAGGTTTGTCATCACCACTTACTGTCGCTTTAGCTAAAGGATCACAATTTTCGCTTTGTACTGCCGTTATTTGAGGCATTTTTTTTATAATACCACTTTCTATAAGTTCTTCTAAACCCTTAATTATTCCTATAAACAAGGTGCCGTTTCCTAAAGGAATGAATATGTTTTCCGGTATTCTTCCCAATTGCTCATATACTTCATAAATATAGGTTTTTGTCCCTTCATAAAAAATAGGATTGTATACATGATTAGCATAATACTTTCCTTCTTCATCCACCTTTTTTCTACAGACATTTGCACAGTTATCTCTTGATCCGGGTACTACATTTACTTTAGCATCATGAGATTTAATCATATTAATTTTTTTAGGAGAGGTACCTTCAGGCAGAAATATCTCGCACTCTATATCCGCCCTAGCACTGTATGCTGCTATACTATTTCCGGCATTTCCACTGCTGTCCTGCACCACTGATTCTACTCCAATAGCCTTACAGTGAGCTATTAGAACTGCAGCACCTCTATCTTTAAAAGATAGAGTAGGCATTAAATAATCCATTTTGAGAAGTACATCTTCATCAAATCTTATGATTGGAGTTCTCCCTTCGCCTAAAGATACATCCCTCCAATATTCTCCTTTTAAAGGCATAAACTTTCGATATCTAAATATACTCCACTCCTTGTCATCAATTAAAGACAAGTCAAATTTTAGAGGTTTGAAATCTAATTTCCATAGACCACCACATTGACATTTAGGATTTCTTGTAGATATTTCTTCTTTTACACCACATTTTGAACATATAAATTTCATTTAATATCCTCCTGTATAAAAATATTATTTTCTTTCCCATTCATTTAAAAAATCTAATATTCTGTCTGATGACATAGCCATTCCAGAAACATACTGTCTAAATATATTTTCATTCCCTCCTAAATTAATTCCCACTATCTCTAAATTTTTATTTAAAATAGCACTTCCGCTGCTTCCTTCTGAAATCATTGCAGTGTGTCTTATAACTGGAAACTGCATTTTGCCACTTTCATCTCCAAAGGGTTTTGGTTTTCTACTAACAACCTTACCAGCGGTAATACTGTTTCTTTCACCATAGGGATTGCTTACAGTCCCTACTATATCTCCGTACTCTGGAGATTTATCCGATATTGAAAGGACTTTATAATCCTTATCTGAATAGAAACTTACAACAGCCAAATCGTATTTTTCATTGTAATATTCAACTTCTCCCCTTGGAAATTGTTCATAATAATTAGATATGCCTTTATATTCACCACCGTTATTTAAGTAGTCTTTAAATTCCAAATCATTATATCCCATCACAATTATATTCGTTTTATCTACATTTTCTCTACTTTCAACTACATGGGCAGCTGTTAATAAAAAGTACTTATTTCCTTCTTTACGAAATATAGCTCCACTTGCTCCTGCCGAAATAGAATTTGTACTTCCATTTTTTTCTCTTTTGTAGTTATCTTGAATTATCATAACATTAGCTGATAAAACATGTTGTCCAATATTTTCAATAAAATCTTCATGAATTTTTTGGTTTATTTTACTTCTAATGCTTGGATAAATTATAGTTAATATAACAACAATAATAGTTAAGGTTCTTAGTAAAATTTTACATTTTTTAGTTTTCATAATTTTTCCTATCTTAGTTTTTCTCTTATATCATTATAAATTATCTGTGAAAGTATTACAATGAATTCAAATTATCTTTATTTTAAATTAAAAAAGGAATCTAGGTTTTCCTAGATTCCTATGCAATTTAGAATATCTACTTTCCATTGCCCTTTTTAAATGATTGAGCAACTTCTACCGTTCTTTTAGCTTGATACTTCACTGCATCTTCAACATCTTCAACCATATTTCCATCCTGGTCAATAGTTACAGTGGTGCCGTAAGGATTACCTCCTGCACCGTATAAAACCGGATCAGTGTAACCTGGTGTTACAACTATTGCTCCCCAATGGTACATAGTAGTATATAAAGATAGTAAAGTAGCTTCCTGTCCTCCATGTGGGTTTTGAGCTGATGACATAGCACTTACAATTTTATTAGCTGTTTTCCCTTCAGCCCATAAGCCACCTTTAGTATCAAGAAATTGCTTCATTTGAGAAGCCATTACTCCAAATCTTGTAGGTGTACTAAAAATAATAGCATCCGCCCACTCTATATCGTCGGCTGTTGCTTCTGGTACGTCTTTAGTAGCTTCAGCATTTGCTTTCCATGCTGGACTTCCGTCTATAACTGATTGTGTAGCAAGTTCTGCTACCTTTAAAACTCTAACTTCTGCTCCTGCTGCTTCTGCACCTTCTCCAGCCCATTTTGCTAATTTATAATTTGAACCACTCATACTGTAGTATATTACTGCTAATTTTACATTATTCATATATAACATCTCCTTCATTATTTTTTGTTTTAGTTTTATATTACTAATTAGTAATATTTTGGCAAAAATTTACTCATCAATTCTTAAGCCTTGCTAAGTTTTTTTAAAAGTTCAACAAGATTTTCCTTTTCATCTATTGTCAACTTACTAAAAATTTCACTTATATTTTCAACATGTTCCGGAAAACTATCTTTCATATGTTTTTCGCCTTTTTCAGTTATACATATAAGGCTTGCTCTACCATCATTAGGATCGGATTTTCTTTTAACTAGATCTTCTCTTTCAAGATTATCTATGACTACCGTCATATTCCCTCCAGTAGATAAAGTTCCTTCTATTATATCAGAAATCCGTAAATTACCTTTGTGATATAATATCTCCAGCACACCGAATTGAGAAATAGTCAGCCCTGATTTTTTTATAGTCCTCATCTCTCTTTTTCTAACGAACTGAAAACTTCTAGTAAGAGCAATTAAAGCTTTTAGGTTTATTTCATTTTCTTTACCGTAATTTTTTTTATCTTCCATACATTAAATATACTACTAATTAGTAATAATGTCAAGTCATTTACACAATTTAATTACTTGATTTAATATTTATGAATTTTGAATATCAGTTTATCAGCTAGAACAGCGCATATAAGTCCTAGTATAATCCCTCCAAAAACATCCGATGGATAGTGGACCATTAAGTACAACCTTGAGAAAGCTATGCCTGAAGCAAGTATTATGAGATATCTTCCAAGTTTTTTATTATTCATAAATATTGTAATTGAGGCTGCAAAAGAAGAGGTTGTATGACCTGACGGAAATGAATAAATTCCTATTCTATCTATTATAGTTGTAATGTCCCTGTATTTTAAAAATGGCCTAATACGACCTATCATAGGTTTAAGTATAATATCACCTAAAATCAAACCTAAAAGAAGAGCAATAATAACTTTTATTCCTATTTTTCTATTTTCTTTTTTAAATAATAAGATAATGGAAATTAATATCCATACTGCACCTTTATTCCCAATCCATGTTAAAAAATATAACAACTGATCCAGTACTGGATGATTAAGAAATATTTTTATCAAATCTAATATTTTTAAATCAATAGCTTCTATAAAATTCATATCTGTCCTTTCTATTCATTTAAGACTATTATATATAATTATTTTAATCTTAATATTGTGACAATAGTATAACATATATTGACAATTTTGGTTAATTTACATAAAATACAATTAAATAAATTAATATTTATTTTAACTCATGCATATAAAGGAGATGATCAAATGGCAAGTGTAGAAGTAAATAGACAGGCACCGGATTTTGAAATGGAAGACTTTAAAGGTGAAAAGTTCAAACTTTCAGATTTTAAAGAAAAAAAGAATGTTCTAATTGTATTAAACAGAGGATTTTCTTGACCGTTTTGCAGAAAGCATATGATGCAGTTGCATCAAGATTATCAAAGATTTGTTGAAAAAGACACAATTATTGCTGCCATAGGTCCAGAAAATGCTAACAAATTTAAAGATTATTGGAAAGAAAACAATCTTGAATTTTACGGTATCCCGGACGAAAATGGGTCAGTACTTAAACTATACGGTCAAGAAGTAAAAATATTTAAATTAGGTCGTATGCCGGCACAAATGCTGGTGGATAAAGAAGGAATACTTAGGTATATTCACTACGGACATTCTATGAAAGATATTCCTGAAAATTCTGAAATACTTGAACTTATAGATGATTTGTAGATTTAAATTTAATAAGAATGTAACAAGGTGTTGTATCATTAAATTGATTCAGCACCTTGTTTTTATTTTTAGACATATAAAATAGTTTGTTTTTTCATTCTTTTATATAAGTATTTAGATACTCTCTTCTTATATTTTCCGGAACTAAATTCCCTCCTGTGGCCCAAACTATATGAGTTGCACTTTTCATTTTGCTTCTAAGATTCATAGTTTTGATATATTCAAGACCTTCTTTGTAGTTTAGTAAATTAGCAGGTCCTTCAAAAGGTGCACAAGCACTTGGTTCCAAGAATATATTTTCGCTGCTCATTAAATCCCTCAAATAATCATACAATTTAAAGTCTTTTATCGTAAATATTCCGCTTAATAGATGTTTCATAACATTTCCTACAAATCTTGAAGGTCTACCCACAGCTAATCCGTCTGCATCTGTAATACCAGTAAGACCTATATCTTGAACACTGATCTCATTATTTAATCCAGATTCCATTCCAATCAACATACAAGGAGATTCTGTTGGTTCTACAAAGAAACAATGTACATTTTCTTTAAAAATAGTTTTCAATCCATATGTTATTCCCCCTGGTGCTCCACCTACTCCACATGGAATATATACAAATAAAGGATTGTCTCTATCTACCACTATATTATTTTCTTCAAATTGCTTTTCAATTCTTCTTGCCGCTACTGAATATCCTAGAAAAAGAGTTTTGGAATTTTCATCATCTACAAAGTAGCTGTTGGGATCTTTGAAAGATAATTTTCTTCCTTCTTCTACGGCTTTTCCATAATCTTCTAAGTATTCTCTTACATCTACTCCATAGTTTCTGAGAAGTTCTTTTTTCCACTCTTTTGCATCAGCGGACATATGAACAGTAACTCGATAACCTATCTTTGCACTGATAATACCAATACTGAGGCCTAGATTTCCTGTTGAACCAACGTGTACTGCGTATTTAGAGAAAAACTCTCTATTTTTTTCTTCTGTTAATTTTACGTAGGATTCATCTTTTTTAATAATACCCTTCTCTAATGCTAAATCTTCTGTATGCTTAAGTATCTCGTAAATTCCCCCTCTTGCTTTTACTGAACCAGCTATTGGAAGATGACTGTCCATTTTTATGTATAATTTTCCTTCAAATTTTTTATTAAGTTTTGCTATCAATGTATTTTTCATATTCGAGATTTCTTCAAGAGGAGATTCAATAAGTCCTTTATTTGTTTTCGTTTCAGGAAAAGCTTTCATAATAAAAGGAGCAAACCTTATTAATCTTTCTTCAGCATCATCTATGTCCTTTACAGATAAGCCTTCTATATCAAAATTCTCAATATTCTTTATATATTTATTTATCCATAAAGTTTCTTTTCTATTTTTTATTTTTTTTAATACATCACTATTTTCTACTATGTTTTCTACTGCTTCTTTATTCACTGGTTACTCCTCCTAATTGTAGGATTTATTTCTCTATCTTATATTTAATTTGTGTCCCTTTATACTTAAACAAACACCTCTATTCTAATATATCAAAATAGAGGTGTTTTAACCAATTCAAAATTATTTTTAAGCAGTTTGATTTAAGCTTTTGCTATTTGTTTTCCAAATTCTATTGCCTGTTCTTTTGAGTCCTCATCAGGATTCCACTGATTTCTATATCCTTCACCAATTATCTCAAATCCAGCTTCTTCCATTGATTTGTTTATTACTTTTACAGATTCTCCGCTCCATCCATAGCATCCAAATCCAGCAGCTTTTTTGTTTTTAAATTTCATAGATTTAACGTAATGTATAAATCCAGCAATTGAATGTAATATACTGTTTCCAATAGTTGGTGATCCAATAGCTACTGTTTTAGATTTAAAAATTTCAGTTACTAAATCATTCGCATCGCTTTTTGCCAGATTATAAACTTTCACCATAACTTCTTTATCTACAGAAGTAATACCTTCAGCTATTCTCTCGGCAAGTTCTTTAGTTCCATTCCACATTGTATCATATATTATTGTTATTTGATTTTCCTGATAGTCGTCAGCCCACTTTGCATATTTTTCAACTATCTGCATAGGATTATCTCTCCATATTACACCATGGCTTGTAGCAATTATATCTATTGGAAGATTTAATGATATAACTTCATCCAACTTCTTTCTTAGAATTGCACTAAAAGGAGTTAAAATGTTTGCATAGTATTTGATAGCTTCTTCAAATAACTCGCATTCATCAACTAAATCGTTAAACAACATTTCAGTAGCATAATGTTGTCCGAATGCATCATTACTAAACAGTATGTTATCTTCAGTCATATATGTTGCCATACTATCCGGCCAGTGAAGCATTTTCATTTCAACAAATATCAGTTCTTTTCCATTTCCTATATCAATCTTATCGCCAGTTTTTACTACCTTAAAATTCCAATCTTTATGATACTGTCCTTTAAGGGAATTTACTGCTTTTTCTGTACAGTAAATTGGAGTGTCAGGAATATGCTCCATTAATTCCGGCAAAGCTCCGCTGTGATCAACCTCACCATGATTAGCTATAATATAGTCTATTTTTTTCAAATCAATTTCTTTTGCTAGATTTTCTACAAATTCCTTCGCAAATGGTTCCCATACAGTATCTATTAAGACTGTTTTTTCTTCTTGAACCAAATATGAATTGTAAGTTGAACCTTTATGAGTAGAATATTCGTCGCCGTGGAATTTTTGAAGTTCCCAGTCAACTTTACCAACCCAATGCACATTGTTTTTTACATGTTTCTTCATTAATATTGACCACCTTTCATAAAATTATAAATTCATTATTATTAAATACATATCTATTATACCATATTTAAAGATGATTTTATTTTATAATTTCTTTAACTCTACCCACTACTCCACTTTCAAGTCTTACTTTAATACCGTGGGGATGAGTTGGAGAATTTGTAAGAATTTTTAAAACTATTCCTTCAGTTAACTCTCCCGAAGATTGATCCTGTTTTTTTACAACCTTTACTTTTAATCCTTTTTCTATGTTTTTTCTTATTATCCCGTCCATAATTTTTCCTCCTTTCTTCATTCTTAAATTACAATAATATCTTTAGAGTAATTACTTAAAGGAATCCCACCATTTTTACAAACTGCTACTACATCTTCAACTCTTATAAGTAATTTATCATCAATGATAACTGATGGCTCTATTGTAAATGTCATGTTTTTTTGAAGAATCTCTTTATAACCAGGCATTAGATAAGGATATTCATGAACATCCCTTCCTATAGAGTGTCCCAATCTATGTCTAAATCCATTATCATAACCTTGTTCTTTTATGTATTTTCTAGCAACCATGTTTAAATCTTCACATGTGATTTCCCCAGGTATCATTTCTTCAATAGCCAACTGCTGAGCTTTCATGACAGTTTCATGAATTTTTACCATTTCTTTTGTTGGTCCACCTGCATAAACAGTCCTTCCAAAATCAGAACAAAAGCCATCTTTCATTACACCAAAATCAAAAGCTACAGTACAGCCCTCTTCTACTATATTACCGGTAGTGTTACTCCAGTGGGTTTTGTTTTTACCACCGCTAATTAAAACTCCTGTATGGAAGGAGTTACCCTCACATCCTTTCTGTAATATCCTGTAATCTATTTCCGCTTTTATATCTATTTCACTCATGCCGATTTTCAGAAGAGGAACAATTTCCCCGAAAACCTCATCCGTTAGTTTCCCTGCTTCTTTCATTTTATTTATCTCGTAATCTGTCTTAATCATTTTTAAACTATTCATATAGTCTTCAATGGAGATAAATTCCACTTCCGAAATCATACTTTTCAAATTAATAATTGTTGATGAAAATGTATTTTTTGAAACAGCTATCTTTCTTGTTTTTTGAAGCCTATTTCCCAAAGCATTCTTTACAGTATTTTCAACTGGATATCCTTCCGTTATAGTAATATACTCATCGATAATACCGTATTTATTTTCTGCTACATGGCCAAGATTAACTAACATCTCCGGCACAAAGAAATAAGATTTATCTCTAAATACAAATATCCCCTTTGCCCAATCACCATATAAATTACTGTAAGTAGGATCGTACATGCCTTTAGGCATACCAGTAAGATATTCTTGTTCTCCGGATTTTGGTAGAAAACACAAATCAATACCAGCATTATCCATATAATTTCTTAAATTTTTAATTCGTTCTTTATAATCGATCATTTTTTTACCTCCATAAGATATTTCTCATCATTAATTTTAATTTTATAAAGTTCATTTATCTTTTCTACTATCTCAAGTTTCAATTTCACAAACATATTAGCACTTTTTTAAATTATTTCTTTAAATTTAATTATAACATATTTATCAATAAAAGTAGATTGAATGTCGCCTCATAATTATACCTATGATATAGTATTATTGAGAACATTAAGGAGGTACTTATGAGAATTATAATTTCTCCGGCAAAAACTATGAATTTAGATACCGATTCTTTAGACTACAATCAACTTCCTAAATTTATTAAAGATACAGAAGTTTTGCTGGATTATTTGAAAAAGTTAAATTATAAAGAATTAAAAAAAATATGGAAATGCAGCGATAAGTTAGCTGATTTAAACTACCAAAGAATTAAAAACATGAATCTTTATAAAGGTCTAACTCCAGCTATATTATCTTTTGATGGTCTCCAGTATAAATATATGGGTTCTGCAGTTTTTTCAACTAAAGAATTTGAATATCTTGAAGAACATCTTAGAATTTTATCCGGTTTTTACGGTATAATACGACCTTTTGATGGAGTCGTACCTTATAGATTGGAAATGCAATCAAAATTAAATGGCGAGAAATTAGATTCCTTATATGAATTTTGGGATGATAAATTGGCAAATCAACTTTTTTCTGAAACCGGTATAATACTAAATTTAGCCTCTAAAGAATACAGCGACATTATTTTTAAACATTTAAGTGAAGATATTAGGTTTATCACTTGTGTTTTTGGTGAGTTAATCGATGGCAAGGTCAAAGAAAAAGGAACTTTAGCGAAAATGGCTAGAGGAGATATGGTTAGATTTATGGCAGAAAATCAAATTGAAGATATTGAAAATATAAAAACCTATAACAGATTAGGTTATAAGTTTTTTGATAAACTTTCTGATAAAAACAATTATATATTTATAAAAAAAGAGAATTGATTTAAAATATATTAGAAATTTAAATATATATAGAATATAATAATCTAACAAGAATATATAGTAATGAATATTAAATAAATTTTCAATAAATAATATAAAAAAATACTGAGGATAATTATAATTTTTATTTTTGTCTTTAGATGAGATATGATATATTTAAATAAAATGATTTTCAGGAGTTAAAAATGTCAATAGGAATATTATTTGAATCAATTGAATGGTCAAATGAACAATTAGCTAATCATCTAAATAAATTGGGAGTAAAAGCAGAACTAATCAATTTAGAGGAAGATACTATTAATTTGGATTCCATTTTAAAACATAAATTAATTATTAATAGAATTTTCCCAAGTTCACCTTTTAGAGGCTATAAAAGATCATACAATTTAGCCATGTCTATATTGAGAATAATAGATGATTATAATATTCCTATGATTAGTTCATATAAATCTTATCAATATGATTGTAGTAAGCTATCAACATATTATGCTTTAAACAAAAATAATTTACCTTTACCAAAAATATATGCTTTTTTTCAAAAAGATATAAATCTAAACGATTATCCTATATCATATCCATGTGTTTTAAAACCGGATTGTGGTGGAAGATCTAAATACACTTTTATATTAAAAGACAAAGATGAAATGAAAGAAGCTTTAGAGAAGATTCCTTATGTTCCTTTTATTATTCAAGAATATGTTCATCCTGACAAAAACTATACAACCCGTATAGAAATAATAGGAGGTAAAATCATAGCAATTTTGAAAAGATATATTGGTAAAGGAAATTTATCCGGTTATCATTCAGGATCTAAATATGAAAATTATAAAAATTGTCCCGAAGAAATTATCGATGCATCTAAACAAGCATTAAAAGTTCTAGATATTGATATGGGTAGTCTTGATATTATTGAAACAAATACTAATGACTTTTATATAATTGATGTTAACTCCACATCAAATTTTTCAGAAGATAATGTGGATATGTTAGGTTTTGACCCAATAGAATCAATGGCAAAACACATAGCAAAAAAATATAAAGAACTTACTTTATAAATTTCATAATTATTAGGAGGAAAAATGGAAAATACAAAAACAAAAAAAGAACCATCACTTACAGCATCATTACTAGTTTTCTTAAGTATTGTTGGAATATTAATATTAGGAATTTTTTTATTAGAAGTTGATATACATGTATTGTTGGTATTAGGATTATGTGTAACCTGTTTAGTATCTTTAAAATACGGATATACATTAGATGAATTGATTAAAGGAATGGAAAGAAGTATAAGTAGAGCAATGACTGCTCTGTTGATTTTTATTTTAATAGGAACAATCATTGGCTCCTGGATTTCAGCAGGGACAGTACCTGCTTTAATATACTATGGATTGAATATTCTCACACCGGGTTTATTCTTACCCATTGGATTAATACTTTGTAGTTTAACTTCTCTATCAACCGGGACCTCTTGGGGTACAGCAGGAACTATTGGGATTGCTCTAATGGGAATGGGAGTAGGACTAGGTATACCAGCCCCAATAGTAGCTGGAATGGTAGTCTCCGGAGCATTTTTCGGAGATAAAATGTCTCCTATATCAGATACTACCAATCTTGCTGCCGTATCTGCAGAGGCAAACCTATACGATCATATTAAAGCTATGAGTTACACGACTATTCCTTCATATGCAATAGCTCTTTTTATATATACTATTATTGGATTAAAATATGCTAACGGTTCAGGTAATGTATCTGATATAAAGCTTATTCAAGGAACTATTTTTAGTAGTTTTAATCTAAATCCCATGGTAATACTTCCAATGGTTATATTATTTACATTAAATCTGTTGAGATTTCCTGCCGTTCCTGCAATGATTATTGGAACTTTAACCGGAGTTATTGTTGCTGTCATATTCCAAGGAATAAGTATAGCTGAAGCTTTATCTGCTGTTAATTACGGATACACTAATAAAACAGGTATAGCTCTTGTTGATAATTTGCTGATAAGGGGTGGAATACAAAACATGATGTGGACTTTTTCACTTTCTTTTATTGCATTATGCCTTGGAGGAGTATTAGAACTTGTAGGATATCTTAGGGTTTTAATAAAAGGTATCCTTTCAAAGGTGAAAAATATCGGAAGTTTAGTTACTTTAGTAATAGGAACTACAATTCTTGGAAATGCTTCTATGGGTGAAATATATCTTGGAATAATTCTAAATGGTACATTATATAAAGAAGCCTTTAAAGAAAGAGACTTAAGACCTGAAATGCTCAGCCGTCTGTTAGAAGAAGGTGGAACCTTGACAGGAGCGCTAATACCTTGGACAACTGCAGGTGCCTTTATGGCTTCTACTTTAGGAGTTCCCGTTGTTGAATATGGTAGGTATGCATTTTTAAATATAATAAATCCTTTACTATCCGTCATATTATCTTTTATGGGAATATTTATTTTAAGATACAAAAAAGTGAATGAAAAAGTTTCATAAACTATTCTTTTTATCTTATTACGTCAAAAATACTGTAGATTTTATATGAAGAGGTGAGATCATGGAAATTAATACAACAATGTTTGTCTTAGAAATATTAGGAACTGTTGCCTTTGCCGTTTCCGGTGCTTTAGCAGGTATAAAAAAAGAAATGGACATATTAGGAGTTGCCATCATTGCTATTGTAACAGCTACAGCCGGTGGTGCAATAAGAGACATTACCTTAGGAATAACTCCACCATCTGTATTTAGAAATCCGATTTACTTAATAATTGTATTAATCACAGTTGCAATTTTTATGTTTGGATTACGTTTAAGAAAAATAAACTCTCCTCTTGTTACTAAGCCTATTCGCTTTTTAGAAATATTAATTAATCTATCCGATGCCATAGGTTTGGGTGTTTTTACAGTTAGTGGTGTATCTGTGGCTATAAGCAACGGATACGGTAATAATATTTTTCTTGTACTATTTGTAGGAACCATCACCGGAGTAGGTGGGGGAATTTTAAGAGACGTATTTACAATGAGAATACCCTCAGTTTTTGTTAGACATATATATGCCCTTGCATCTATGATAGGTGCGCTAATATTTTTTATTTTAAGAACTTATATCTACAGAAGTTTAGCCATGGTAATTGCCGTAGCTATTATTGTAATAATAAGGTTTATCTCCCATAGATATAAGTTGAGTTTACCCAAAATTAAGTTTTAAATATTTTATAACTTACAAGCATAAATTCTAGAGCTATCTCCCCATGGATGGTATCCTTCACCAATATAATTGAATCCATATTTTTCATAATATCCAATATGATCTGTACATAAATATAACTTTTTAAAGTCTCCAGTTTTTGTGTCTTTTTTTGCCTCCTCTAAAAGTATAGCACCATAACCATTTCCTCTATAGTCTTCTTCAACATAAAGGGCACAAATCCAAGGATATAAATCCATACGACTTATGAAATCATTTGTTACAAGACCTGCGCATCCAATTATTTTGTCCTTTTCTAGCAGTAAGTACCATTGAGGTAATGGATTATCTGTAGTAATACAGTTTGTTATACAATCTTCATATACTTTCATACTGCTTTCACTAGCCCATTTAATTTGAATATATTTAATTCCTTCATTTTTATATTCAGGTTGTTTTTTTATTGATATAACTCTCATTTTTTCTCCTCTAGTTGATTTCTTTATTAATCAATATTTATAAAATTTATCTAAATAAACAGCATCAACCAAAATATTCCCATCCCTGCTGCAATAGTCAGCAAAAGGTTTTTGGTTTTCCAAGCTATAAGTATAGCTATAAGTCCAGCAATTAAACGAGGATTTTGTGGAGAAATCCATACAATATCATCCTTGATTATAATTGCAGGAAAAATTAAAGCAGACAATACTGCCGGTGGTACATAGCGCATAGCTTTTCTAATCCAATTAGGAAGTTCGAATCTTCCATATAGATATATAAAAGAAAATCTAAATAGAAATGTTCCTAGTCCAATAATTATTATTGTAAAAATAAGTTGAGTATTATTCATCTTCGGATACCTCGCTATTCTTTAATAGTATCCATTCACTAACTGCTCCTGCTGTAATACCTATGATTGCTGCTAACACCAGTCCTATATTCATAGGCAGTTGAGAAGCAAGTACAGCTACTATTCCACTAGTAATTATTGCTATAAATCCAGGCCATCCTGCTACGCCTTTGAGGAGTACTGCAATAAAAGTAAGAGGTATCCCGAAATCTAAGCCTAATTCCGGAGGAATAATTGAACCCATTAAATAACCAACAACAGTACTTATCTGCCATATAACCCAGATGCTAATTGAAGCTCCAAAAAAGAAGCTTTTTTTGTCTTCTTCTGTATTATTCATAAAATGCACCGAAGACATAGCATAACTTTGATCTGTCATACTATAAGCAAGCAATACTTTCCATTTTGTATTTACCTTCTGTATGTAAGGAGCTATAGATAAGCTGTATAACATCATCCTCAGGTTTATAATTAAAGCAGTATAAATGATTACCAGCATATGAGCATTGATACTTATCAACTGAAGGGCTGCCAGTTGAGCAGCACCGGCAAATATACCCACACTCATTAACATAGTCATCCCTATAGATAATCCTGTATTAGCAGCTGAAATACCACTTATTAAGCCAAAGGGTATAACTCCAAGCATCAAAGGTGTTACAGCTTTAACACCTCTTAATGCACTTTCTTTATTTATCATAATAATTGTCCTTCCTCGTTAAAAAATTCAAAATAATAATAAAGTAGGGAAACCAATTTCTTGGCTTCCCCCTTATCAAACCGCACGTGCCCTATTAAGGCATACGGCTTAC
>JAWSUU010000040.1:0-16627 GCA_033549325.1 Bacillota bacterium
ATTGATCCTTTCTATCTATAGCAGAAAATTTTTCAACTGTTTTTAATTTAAGATTTTCTGTATTAAAACGATTTCTATGAATTCTAAATACTTTCAATAAATCTATGAGACATTTATTTTTGAGGCTAAAATTTAAATTATTAAATTGAGCTCTTTTTTTTATAAATCTTAAATCAAAGGAATTTCCGTTGTAAGAAATTAAATATCTAAAATTCATCATTATATTAATAAATTCTTGAATCACTTCTTTTTCTCCATCTTTTTCTGAAAAAAATTGAGTTAAAGTATAATTACCATTTTTAAAGTATAAAATTCCGATCATTACTATTTTTGAATATTTTGGATTAAGTCCTGTAGTTTCGATATCGAAAAATATACTTTCTTCAAATATATCTTTGTTATAGCTGTATATATAATTAATGTTAGCAGATTTTATTAACATATACTTCCTCTCAAATTTGTCTTTTAATGTGTCGTGATTTCTGATAGAATTTTATTATGAAAAATAAACTAATCTTCACGACTTTGTGTTATATAATAGGTGTAATTTTAGCATACACTGAACTTTTATCAATAGCGGCTTTAATAATAATTTTTCCATTGATATTTTTAATTATATTAATGACAGTTAAAAACAGGGAAAAATTAGTATATTACCTTATAATAGTATGCTTAAGTATTATTATAGGCTTTTTTATTGCAAAAAACAATTTAAACATAATTCTTGATGATTATTATGATGAGATAATAACAGTTGAAGGTAAAATCATAGAAAAAGAACTTGATAATCAAATATTTATAGTAGATATAGAAAAATTAATATCAAATGATAGTATAATACAAAAGGTAGATGAGAAAATAATTTTTAATTTTACAGAATCTATAGAAGAATTAAAAGTTGGTTCTGTGATAAAAGTGAAAGGAAGGTTTTTAGAACCATTAAATTCCAAGAACAGATTCATTTTTGATTATAAAGAATATTTATTTAGGAATAATATTCAAGGTGTTATGTTTTTGGAAAGGGAAGATGTGGAGATACTAAAACGAGAAAATATTTTATACATGATAAGAGAAAATGTTCTTAATAAATCCGAAATTTTTATAAATGAGAATTTATATAAAGAAAATGGGGATATTTTAAAATCAGTATTGTATGGTGATACGGATTATTTAGATAAAAGTTTTTTAACAGGGATAAGAAATACAGGAGTAGCACACGTCTTTGCTGTTTCCGGATTACATATAGGTATTTTTATAGTTGTGTTTAGTTATATTTTTAAATTTTTAAAGCTTAATATTAGAAAAAGTCAGGTTGTAACATCAATATTTCTTTGGTTTTATGCTTATATCATAGGATTTCCTGTCTCGATCTTGAGAGCATTAATTTTGTTTTCTATAATAACACTAGGAAATTTATTATATAGAAAAAATTCACCCTTTAATTCTATAAGTTTCGCTGGATTAGTTTTGCTAATCTATAATCCTTTATGGATTTTTGATGTAGGGTTTCAACTTTCTTTTTCAACCACTATTACAATTTACTTTTATTTAAACTATATATACCCTAAAATACAAAATAAGCTATTAAATAAGCTCATATTCATCCCCTTTGTTCAGCTGGGGATATTACCTATATTATCATATTATTTTAATTATATATCTTTGTTTAGTTATATAGGAAACCTTATCTTAGTACCGATATTTTCCATAATATTAAGTATTTCTATAGTTGGAGTTATGCTAAGCTTTATAATACTTCCAATAGCTGAATTTATTTTTTATTTTGTTAATTTTGGATTAGGATTTTTTAGATATATTTTAGAAAATATTTTTGAGATGAAATACTTGGGAATTCTTGTAGCTTCTCCAGATATAACCGAAATATTTTTATACTATGGTTTATTTTTGTATATTATATTTTTATTTAACTTGAAATTCTACGGTGTAATTCACAAATTTATTATAGCTTCTATATTTGTTTTTACTTTATACTATGGATTTATACCTACTCTTAGCGACTCTCTGGAAATTGCTTTTTTAGACGTAGGTCAGGCTAATGCATCTTATATAAAATATAAGGATAAAAATTTGTTTATAGATTTAGGAGGAGATGTATATGCTACTTATAATAAAGGAGAAAAAGAGCTTCCTGAATACATAAAAAAAAGAGGTATTTTCGAAATAGATATGCTTTTCATATCCCATATCCACGAAGATCATTATTCAAGCATAGAGTCAGTCAATAAAGTTAGTAACATTAAAAATATTTTCATATATAAAAAATCGAAAAATATTCCAGTTGAGAATAATACAAATATTATAGAGATAGAAAAAGGGAATAAAATAGTATTGGATGAGGATTTATATATAGATGTATTATGGCCCGAGAATGGCTTTTATTCAACTGATGAAAATGAAAATTCTCTTGTTTTAATGATAAATTATAAAGATAATAAAGTGCTGTATACAGGAGACATTAATAAAAATATTGAAAGAAAGATATTGAGTAGTATAAACGATGTCGATATATTGCTGGTTCCCCATCACGGCAGCAGTACTTCTTCTGGAGAGGACTTTATTTCTAAACTAAGACCGGATATTTCTGTTTTTAGTTACGGTAAAAATTTTTATGGAATTCCTGCCTTAGAAGTAGTCGAAAGATATAATAATTATGGTAGTCAAATTCATTCTACCTTTAAAGATGGAGAAATATGGGCTATAATGGATAATGATGGATACAGTATAAGCACAAAAGATAATCAAGTAAAAGATAAAATAAAAATATATGAAATTTTAACCGGTATTATGATTTTATATATGTTTTTATCATATCTTGCAGAAGGGGATTTGTATAATGAAGAAATCGAAAGATTATAAAAATTTAATACTACTTCATGGTGATGAGGTATATCTTCAAGAAAGATTTATGCAATCATTAAAGAAAAAACATATTAATGATGAAAGTATGAGCTATTTAAAGATTGATAAATTAGATGATAATATTGACGAAATTATTAACTTTTTAAATACTATGTCTTTCTCTATGGATAAAAAAATAGCTGTAGTAGAGGATTGTGATTTTTTAAGTAGTAAAGGAAAACTATCCGAAAAAACTATGGATAAATTATCAAAGTTTATAGAAAATAATAATACAGATAATTTTTTAGTGTTTTTAGGAAAAGATATTAAAATTGATAAAAGAAAAAAATTATTTAAATTATTAAAAAAACAGGGAGATGTTGTAGAATACAAAAAATATAGCGAAAAAGATCTAATAAATTGGATATCTAGATATCTTGATCATTTCGATAAGAATACAAATTATACAAATGCAAGATTAATAGCTCATTATTCAGGATATTTAGAATATGAAAGTAAAAAAACCTTATATGATGTAAAAAATGAACTTGATAAAATTATAGCTTATACTCAAGATAGCTATAATGTATCACAAGAGGACATAGAAAAAGTTATGAGTATTTCTATAGACAATAATATTTTTATTTTTATAGATAATATTTTTGAAAACAAGCCATCGAAGGCATATGAGATGTTTAATGATATGATTTCAAATAATATATCCCCTCACTATATATTTTATATGCTGGTTAGACAAATTCGAATGCTAAACCAACTTAGTGCTTATAAAGAGAGTAACTTAAGAGAGGATTATATTTTGAGCAAAATGAAATTGAGGAGTTTTATTTATAAAAAGTTAAATTATCAGTACAATATATTAGGGGATAAAAAAATCAGATATCTATCAGAAAAAGCCCAGGATATAGAAGGAAAGGCAAAAACCGGGCTAATAGATATAGGATTAGGGATTAATATTTTGATAAGTGAAGCAAACAAATAAAACCAGGAAAAATCCTGGTTTTAATTATATAGTATTTAACTTCTTGTTTAATGAACCTATTTTTCTAGCTACAGAATTTTTGTGGAATGTGCTTTTAGTAGCTCCTTGATGATATCTCTTTTGGATTTTCTTAAATAAGTTCTCTGCTGTTTCTTTATTATTTTCTTCAATTGCTGTATTGAATTGCTTTATATATGTTTTAATTTCAGATTTTTTAGATTTATTAATTAAATTTTTCTTTTTAATAACCTTGATCTTCTTTTTAGCTGCTTTAATATTAGCCAAAACGTTCACCTCCTTTAATTGTATAGATAAATACACCTAATAAATAACTATACATCTATCATGACTTATAAATTATACAGTGAATAAAAGAAAAAATCAACACTAATCTTGAAATTATACCATTTTTTTTGAAAAAAATATAATATGTGGAACTTTAAATTAATTAAATAATTTGTTATAATATGATGATAAATTTTTTGGGAGGAAGAGGAATAAATTGAATGAAAGACAGAAGAGAATAAGAAATTTTTCTATTATAGCTCATATTGATCACGGTAAGTCAACTTTAGCGGATAGGCTGATAGAATCTACCGGACAAGTGACAACTAGAGAAATGAAAGAACAAATTTTAGATAATATGGATTTGGAGCGAGAAAGAGGAATTACAATAAAGCTCCAAACGATAAGACTAGTATATAAATATAAGGGAGAAGAATACTTATTAAATTTAATTGATACACCGGGACATGTTGATTTTAATTACGAGGTATCTAGAAGTTTGGCTGCTTGTGAAGGAGCTATATTAGTTGTGGATGCGGCTCAAGGAATTGAAGCTCAGACCTTAGCTAATGTTTATTTAGCATTAGATCAAGACCTTGAAATCATACCAGTTATAAATAAAATTGACCTTCCTGGAGCTAGACCTGAAGAAATAAAAAAAGAAATCGAAGACGTTATAGGGTTAGATTGTGAAGATGCTCCTTTGATTTCTGCCAAAGACGGAGTTAATATAGATCAGGTACTTCAAGCTATTGTTGAAAAAACACCCAGTCCAAAAGGTGATACTGAAAAAAGCTTAAAAGCATTAATATTCGATTCATATTATGATAGTTACAAAGGTGTTATTGCCTTAGTAAGAGTTTTCGATGGTAGAGTAAAAAAAGGTGATATGATAAAAATCATGTCTAACAATAAAAAATTTGAGGTAACTGAAGTAGGTATTATGGCACCAAAACAGTTACCAATGGACTCTTTAGAAGCTGGTGATGTTGGATACATAGCAGCTAGCATTAAAGATGTAAGAAATTGTACAGTAGGAGATACTATTACAGATGCTAAAAATCCAACTAAAAAACCACTGCCAGGATACAAAAAAGTTAATTCCATGGTTTACAGTGGTATTTACCCAGCAGAGGGTGAAGATTATAATAATATTAGAGATGCTTTAGAAAAATTAAAGGTAAATGATGCTGCCCTAGTTTTCGAACCAGAAACTTCAGTAGCCCTAGGGTTTGGATTTAGATGTGGATTTTTGGGTCTTTTACACATGGAGATAATACAAGAACGACTTGATAGAGAATTTGATTTAAATATTATAGCTACAGCTCCTAGTGTTATTTACAAGATACACAAAAACAATGGAGAAATGCTTGAAATACAAAACCCAACGAATCTTCCTCCAGCACAGGAAATCAACTATATGGAAGAACCTATAGTAAGGGCAGATATAATGACCCCTTCTGACTACATAGGTCCTATAATGGAGTTGTGTCAGGAAAGAAGAGGAACTTATGAAAAAATGGAGTACATAGAAGAAAATAGAGTTGTACTTCACTATAAGCTACCACTTAATGAAATAATATACGACTTTTTTGATGCTTTAAAATCAAGAACCAGAGGATATGCATCTTTAGACTATGAATTAAGTGGTTATCAAAGATCTGAGTTAGCTAGACTGGATATTTTAATAAATGAAGAAGTAGTAGATGCTTTCTCAATTATTGTACATAGAGATAAAGCTTACGAAAGAGGTAGAACAATTGCTGAAAAACTTAAAGAAGTAATACCAAGGCATATGTTTGCCGTTCCTATTCAAGCAGCTATTGGAGGTAAAATTATAGCAAGAGAAACTGTAAGGGCTTTAAGAAAAGATGTACTTTCAAAATGCTATGGTGGAGACATAACAAGAAAGAAAAAACTTCTTGAAAAACAAAAAGAAGGTAAGAAAAAAATGAGACAAATAGGAAATGTAGAAGTTCCACAAGAAGCCTTTATGACCGTATTGAAATTCGATAAATAAAAGGAATTAAATGAAAAAACTAGGATTATATATACATATACCATTTTGCGAGAGCAAATGTCACTACTGTGATTTTTACTCAATAACACAATCTACTTCTGATATGAAAGAAGTTTATATTAAATCATTAATAAAGGAACTAGAATCAAATAAAAAAATTTTAGACGGATGTGAATTCGATACAGTATTTATCGGAGGAGGCACTCCGTCTTCTATTGATGCAAAGTTTTATGAGGAGTTATTTTATTATTTAAGAAAAAACAGCTTAACATATAATGATGCTGAAATTACAATGGAAATCAACCCCAAAAATAGAGGCTATGATTATCTGAATAAAATTAAAGAAATTGGTGTAAATAGATTAAGTGTAGGGATACAAACTTTTGACGATGATATACTTAGAATTATAGGAAGAAACCACAGCAGAAAAGAAGGGGAAGCTTTTTTAGAAAAAGTTAATAAAGTTGGATTCAATAATTTAAGTTGCGATCTTATTTTTAATCTACCTCTACAAAAATATCATCATATTGAAAAGGACATAGATATTTTAGAAGATTATAATGTAAAACATATTTCTATTTATTCACTTAAGGTAAATGAAAATACTAAAATGAATGATATAGTAAAAATAGATAAATACAAATTAATGGATGAGGATGAGGAAAGAGAAACATATTATGCTGCAAGAAAACATATGGATAAAAAAGGATATATACAATATGAAATTTCGAACTTTGCTAAAGGGGGTTATCAAAGCCAGCATAATCTTAAATACTGGAATAGAATGGAGTATTTAGGAATAGGTGCTAGTGCACACTCTTTTATAAATAATAAGCGATACAGTAATTCATCAAATGTTGTTGAATATATAGAAAAAATAAAATCCAATAAATCACCTAAAGACTTTGAAGAACTAGTAGATAAAGAAGAAGCTATTTGGGAATATTTAATACTAGGTTTAAGAAAGACCGAAGGTATAAAAATAAGCGAGTTTGAAAAGACATTTAATATTTCATTTTCTGATTTTGATGATAAAATTAAAAACATAATTGAAAATGATTTGGCTGAAATTACTACTGATAAACTTAGATTGACAAAAAAAGGCATGGATTTGTCTAACTATGTATTTATAAAGTTAAAATAATATAAAATATCCTAATAATACTTGACAAAATCACCTGAGAGTAGTATCTTATTGACAAGGCCTTAGCACTCATCAATAAAGAGTGCTAATAGAGAGGTGATAAAATGGAACTCAATAAAAGAAAAATTGATATATTGAAGGCTATAATTCACAGTTATATTGAAGAAGGTGAAGCCATCGGTTCTAGAACTTTGTCTAAGAAATATGATTTAGGAGTAAGCTCGGCTACAATAAGAAACGAAATGTCCGACTTAGAAGATCTAGGATATCTTATTAAACCTCATACTTCAGCAGGGAGAGTACCAAGCGACAAAGCATATAGACTTTACGTTGATAATATACTGATAGATAAAAATAAATCCAAGTATTACAAACAGATAAAGAAAATTTTACAGGAAGATATAAATGAAATGGAGATGTTTTTAAGAAACTCCAGTAGAATCCTTGCTCAATTGACTAAATATACTTCACTTATAATAGCACCTCAATTTAAAAAATCTAAGTTAAAACATGTACAATTAGTTCCAGTTTCAGGAAGAAAAGTACTAATAGTAATGATTATGCAGAATAATATTGTAAAAAATGTACTGCTTAATCTTAAGACACCAATACCGGAAAATCAGTTGAATAAAATATCCAATTTGCTAAATGAAAAACTGACAGGATTAAGATTGGACATGATAGATTTAAGTATGAAAAATAGAATAAAAAAAGAAATATATTCTATAAGGAATCAATACGATCAAAAAATTGATGAACTAATGAAGGTGCTTATAAGCAGTTTAAATGAATATGATAAAATAGATGTATATAGCGATGGATTAAATAATATGTTGAATTTCCCAGAATATAATGATACAGAAAAGATTAGAGAGTTTCTGTCTTTCGTTGAAGATAAAGACAATATAGTTAAACTCCTACTGAAAAACACTGGTGAAGATTTAGACATAACAATAGGACATGAAAATATTTTCGATGAAATTAGTAAATGCAGTTTAATCACAGCTACATATAAATTCAACGGCATTACTGTAGGTAAACTTGGAGTGATAGGTCCTACTAGAATGGATTACAAAACTGCAATACCTATAGTAAAAGCTTTATCAAATAACATAAACGAAATTATCGAGAAAAACTTTAAAGATCAAATTAAGGAGTGATGACTATGGCCAAAAAGAAAAAAAAGACAGAAGACCTTAACCAAAGTGAGAAAGAAATAAAAGAAGAGGATAATAAAAATCAAGAAGAAGAAATAAAAGAAGAAAAGATTAATCAAGAAGATATCGCAGAAAAAATTGAATCAGAAGACAAAGAAGAATCTAATAAAGTAGAATTAGAAATTGAAGAAAAGAAAATAGAAGAAATAAACAATAAACTACTGAGACTTCAAGCTGATTTTTTAAATTACAAATCAAGAACAGAAAAAGAAAAAATAAAATATTACAACGATGCAATTGAAGATTTAGTATGTGAAATGCTACCAATACTAGATAACTTTGAAAGGGCTCTCGAAAACTTAGATTCCGATGAAAATTTATCCCAGGGAGTTGAGATGATACTAAATCAATTCAAAACTCTCCTCAGTAAATACGGAGTTGAAGAAATAGATGCATTAGGGAAGAAATTTGACCCAAATTTACATCACGGTGTAACGACAGAAGAATCTGAAGAAGATGAAGAAACAGTTATTGAAGTATTCCAGAAGGGATACAAATTAAAAAACAAGATTATTAGACCAAGTATGGTTAAAATATCAAAATAAGGAGGAAATAAATTATGAGCAAAGTAATAGGAATTGACTTAGGAACAACAAACTCATGTGTTGCAGTAATGGAAGGTGGGGAAGCTACTATAATTACCAATTCAGAAGGAAAAAGAACAACCCCTTCAGTAGTAGCATTTACTAAAGATGGTGAAAGATTAGTAGGAGAAACTGCTAAAAGACAGGCGGTTACTAATCCTGACAACACAGTAGAATCAATAAAAAGACATATGGGTAGTGATCACAAAGAAAAAATACAAGGAAAAGAATATACACCACAAGATATTTCAGCATTTATTTTACAGAAATTAAAAGCTGATGCTGAAAGTTATTTAGGTGAAAAGGTGGAAGAGGCAGTAATAACTGTTCCGGCATATTTCAGTGACAGTCAGAGACAGGCTACTAAAGATGCAGGAAAAATTGCTGGATTAACAGTAAAAAGAATTATTAATGAACCTACTGCAGCGTCACTAGCTTATGGAATTGATAAAGAAGAAGAAATGCAAACAATAATGGTATACGATTTAGGTGGTGGAACTTTTGATGTTTCAATACTGGAAATTGGAGACGGAGTATTTGAAGTTAAAGCAACAAGTGGAAACAATCACCTAGGTGGAGATGATTTCGATAAAGTATTAGTTGATTATATAGCTGATGAATTCAAAAAAGAAAACGGTGTAGATTTAAGAACTGATAAAATGGCCCTACAAAGACTTGACGAAGCTGCTGAAAATGCAAAAAAAGAATTGTCATCAACTATGTCAACTAGTATAAATTTACCTTTTATAACAGCTACTCAAGATGGACCTAAACATTTAAATATGGACATAACAAGATCAAAGTTTAACGAATTGACTAGCCATTTAGTTGATAAAACTATTGAACCTACTAAAAAAGCTTTAGCAGATGCAAAATTATCACCAAGTGAAATAGACAAAATAATACTAGTAGGTGGTTCAACTAGGATACCGGCTGTACAAGAAGCAGTTAAAAACATTACTAAAAAAGATCCTCATAAAGGAATAAATCCTGACGAATGTGTTGCTCTAGGAGCTGCAATTCAAGGGGGAGTACTTTCAGGAGAATTTGGAAAAGATATATTACTTGTAGATGTAACTCCATTATCACTAGGCATTGAAACATTAGGTGGTGTATTTACACAACTTATAGAAAGAAATACAAGAATACCTACTAAGAAAAGTCAGGTTTTCTCAACGGCAGCTGATAATCAAACAGCAGTAGATGTACATGTTCTGCAAGGTGAAAGACAGATGGCTAAGGACAATATATCATTAGGTAGATTCCAACTTACAGGAATTCCACCAGCACCTAGAGGAGTACCACAAATAGAAGTAACATTTGACATTGATGCAAATGGTATAGTTAATGTTTTTGCTAAAGATAAAGGAACAGGAAAAGAGCAAAATATAACTATTACTGCAACTACAAATCTGTCAGATGATGAAATAGATAAAAAAGTTAAAGAAGCAGAAAAATTTGCAGAAGAAGATAAAAAGAAAAAAGAAGAAATTGAAACAGTTAATAAAGCTGATAATTTAATCTATCAAACAGAAAAAAGCATGAAAGATTTAGGAGATAAATTATCCGATCAGGAAAAGGAAACTGTAAATAATAAAAAAGATGAGTTGAAAAAAGCTTTAGAATCTAATAATATAGAAGATATAAAGGCAAAGACTGATGAATTAACTGAAGAATTCAATAAGATTGCTGAGAAGATTTATCAACAAGAAGCACAAAATCAAGGAGCACAACAGCCTGGTGGACAGCAAGAACAGGAACAACAGTCAAGTGATGACGATGATGTTGTTGATGCTGACTATGAAGTTGTAGACGAAGATGAAGACAAAGATGAATAAAGCTAAATCATATGATTTAGCTTTACTTTTTAACGGTGGTGAAGCTTTATGAGTAAAAGAGATTATTATGAAATACTGGGGATTAGTAAAGATGCTGATCAGCAGGAAATAAAAAAAGCTTTCAGAAAGTTAGCTAAACAATATCATCCGGATTTAAATCCCGATGATAAAGGTTCAGAGGTTAAGTTTAAAGAAGTAAACGAAGCTTATGAAGTGTTAAGTGATGAAGAAAAAAGAAGAAAGTATGACCAATTTGGACATGCTGCTTTCGATCAAAATCAAGGATTTGGAGGCGGAGGTGGCGGAAGCTACCAAGGATTTGATGATATTTTTGGTGATATTTTTGGAGACTTTTTTGGAGGCGGTGCAGGAAGAAGACGTACCGGTCCTAAAAAAGGTCAGGATTTAAAAATAAGATTAAACATAACCTTTGAAGAGGCTGCTTTTGGTACAAAAAAAGAGATAAAAATAAACAGAATGGAATCATGCTCTAAATGTGGTGGAAGTGGAGCAGAACCAGGTACAAGTAAGAAAACTTGTCCTACCTGTCATGGAAGTGGTAGTGTAAGAACCGTTCAAAATACTCCATTTGGTAGATTCCAAAACGTAAGCACCTGTCCAGATTGTAACGGTACAGGAGAAATAATTGAAGAACCATGCTCTAAATGTGGAGGTAGTGGTAAAGAAAAGAAATCACGAAAAATTACTATAGACATACCAGCTGGAGTTGATAGTGGATCAATAATACCTTTAAGAGGCGAAGGTAATCATGGTGAAAAAGGAGCCCCAAGCGGTGACTTATACGTTTATTTAAACGTTAAATCTCACAAAGTTTTTGAAAGAGATGGATATGATATATGGTTGGAGAAAAAAATCTCCTATTCAACAGCAGCTTTAGGTAATATAATACAAGTAGAGACTCTTGATGGATCAGTAAAATATAAGATACCTGCTGGTACTCAAACAGGAACAGTATTTAGACTTAAAAATAAAGGTGTTCAAAAATTAAGAGGTTCTGGAAGAGGAGACCAGTACGTAAAAGTAGTGGTAGATATTCCAAAGGATTTAAACAAAGAACAAACAGAAGCTATCAAAAACTTAGCTGATAAATTTGGTGAAAAAATAGAACCACAAAAAAAAAGAATAATTGATAAAGTAAAAGATGCATTTAATTAAGGAGAGTGTTTTGTTTGAAATGGATTGAAATTCTTGTTAAAACCACTGCAGAGTTCGAAGAAGATGTAACCAATATCTTATATGAAGCCAATATCCAGGGAATTGTTATTGAAGACTTTCAGGATGTATTAGACCTGGAAAAAAATAAAAATGATTGGGATATAATTGATCCTGATCTTTTAAACAGTTATTATGAAGGCATAATCATAAAAGGATATCTTGAAGAAGATGATGAAGTAGAAGAGAAAATAGACTTCATAAAAGAAAAAATTCATGGATTACCTAGATATGATTTAGATATTAGGAGTACAAAGGTTAAAGTCAATACAATTGAAGAAACTGATTGGAATCTAGAGTGGAAAAAACATTTCAAACCTTTTGAAATAGGAAAAAACATTCTCATCAAACCATCATGGGAAAAAATAGACTCAAAAACTAAAAAAATAATAATTGAAATAGATCCAGGCATGGCTTTTGGTACAGGGACTCATGCAACTACTTTAATGTGTATAGAAGCTTTAGAAAAATATATAAAAGAAAATGATTTAGTTTACGATATTGGTACCGGTAGCGGTATTCTAGCAATTACAGCAGGAAAACTAGGAGGAACCGCTATAGGTATAGATATCGATGAAGATTCTGTTAAAACTGCTAAAGAAAATGTTAAAATAAATAAATGTTCAGAAAAAGTAAAGATAATAAAGGGTAATTTACTTAATAAAGCCATGAATAAGGCTGATATTATTGTTTCAAACATTATTGCTGATTCAATAATTAATATGAGTGGTAGCTTGAATAAATTTCTAAAAGAAGATGGATATTTTATAGCTTCAGGAATTCTTGAAAATAAAGAAGATGAAGTCGTTGAAGCATTGAAAGCAAATAGTTTTGAGGTTCTAGAAATTAATACCATGGATGAATGGTTGTGTATAGTGGCTAGGAAAGGATACAATGAATAGATTTTTTGTTGATGAAATAGATAAGGAGATCATCGCCATAACTGGGGATGATTATAAGCATGTAAAAAAAGTGCTGAGACTTGGGGAAAATGATACAGTTTTTGGAGTCTTTAAAGGCAAGGAATATCTTGCTAAGATAGTTAGAGATGATGAATCAAAACTAATATTAGATTTGTTGGAAGAAACAAAAATCATAAGAGAGCCGGATGTAGATATTCATATATATCAATCCTTACCTAAATCAAGCAAAATGGATTATATTATACAAAAAAATGTTGAAATCGGAATAAATAAACTAACTCCTATTTTAAGTGATAGGAGTTTAATTAAAATAAAAAATGATAAAAAGGAAAAGAAAAAAATTGAAAGATGGATAAAAATATCTGAAGAAGCTGCAAAACAATCCATGAGAAATAAAATTCCTGAAATTAAAGGGATTTTATCATTTGAACAAATGATTGAAGAATTAAAAGAATTGATAAAACATGGAGATACAGAGATTATTGTTCCCTATGAAAATGAAGAAGGAAGAAGTGCTAAGGATATTAATTTTGAAAAGAAAAAGTATGTAGCAGTGATTGGACCCGAAGGTGGATTTGAAGAAAATGAAATTTCAAAATTAATAAAAATAGGAAGCAAACCTATATCCCTTGGACCAAGGATCCTAAGGACTGAAACAGCAGCTTTAGTATTAAGCACTATAATACTTTATGAAACAGATAATATGAGGAGAAAATTATGAAGGTAGCATTTTATACATTAGGTTGTAAGGTTAATCAATATGAAACCGAAGCTATGAAAAACTTATTTAAAAAAAATGGATTTCATATAGTCGAAAATGTTGATGATGCAGATATATTTATAATTAACTCCTGTACAGTAACAAGTGCAAGTGACAGAAAAACCCGCCAAATGATAAGAAAATTCAAAAAAAATAACGAAAACTCAATTATGATACTCACAGGATGCTACAGTCAGAATCATGGAGAAGAGTTGAAAAATAACCAAAATATAGATATAATAATAGGTACTAAAGAGAAAAGTAAAATACTAGATATTACTAATGATTATATAAATGAACATATAAAACATAATGAAGTTTCAGATTTTCTAAAAAATGAAGAGTATGAAGAATTCGATATAATAGATTGGGAATCAAGGACCAGAGCTAACATTAAAATACAAGATGGATGTAACCAGTACTGTTCATACTGTATAATACCTTATGTAAGAGGTCCCAGCAGAAGTAGAGACAGAGAAGAAATTATCAAAGAAATAGTAAATCTTTCTGATAAAAATTATAAAGAAATAATTGTAAATGGAATAAATTTAACCTCTTTAGGTAGGGATGATGATAATGGAGATTTAGTTGATTTGATAAAAGCAATTGATAAATTAGATATAAATTCAAGAATTAGATTTGGATCTTTGGAAGCTAATATAATTAATGAAGAAATGATGGAAATAATATCAAAAAATGAAAGATTTGCAAAACATTTTCATCTATCTTTGCAAAGCGGTTCAAATTCTATATTAAAACGAATGAATAGAAAGTATACAAAAGAAGAATTTTATGAAAAAGTTAGATTAATAAGAAAATATATACCTGATTGCGGTATAACTACAGATATAATTGTAGGTTTTCCAGGTGAAACTGAAGAAGAATTCAATGAATCATATGATTTTGTAAATAAGGTAAACTTTTCTAGGATACATGTTTTTAAATTTTCTCCTAGAGAAGGCACCAGAGCATATAAAATGAAAAATAAGGTAAATGGAAAAATAAAAAATACGAGAAGTAGAAAGATGATTGAGTTAGGTGAAAGATTAGAAAAAGAATTCTGTAAAAAATTTATTGGTGAGGAAGTAGAAGTACTATTTGAAACTAAAGATGAAAATGGTTATTACGAAGGATATACAAGTAACTATTTACACTTTAAATATAAAAGTAATAAAAATCTTGAAAATAAGCTGGAAAAACATTTTGTAAAAAATGTTTCAGATAATACACTTGTAGGATAGTGGAGGTGAAAAATTGAAGGATTGTATATTTTGTAAAATAGCTAAAGGTGAGATTCCATCTGATAAGGTATATGAAGATGATAAAATTTTAGTCTTTCACGATATAGAACCTGAGGCACCGGTTCACGTTCTCATCATACCTAAGAAGCATATATCAACCCTTAACGAAGTAGAAGAAAGCAACAGCGGGGTATTTAGCCACATATTCAAAAAGATCCCTGAAATAGCAAATACATTGGGAGTTGATGAATCAGGTTATAGAATAGTTTCAAATTGCGGTAAGGATGCTTTACAAACGGTTGACCATATTCATTTTCATCTTTTAGCTAAGAGATCTTTAAAGTGGCCTCCAGGTTAAAGAAAAAAATTATTGAAATTAATAATCAGATAATGTATAATTAACAAGTGTTTCAAGAAACATATTTATGTACTATGAGAGGAGGGTAGCAAATGACGGAAATTAAAGTAAGAGAAAACGAATCATTAGACAGCGCTCTCAAAAGATTTAAAAGACAATGTGCTATCACTGGCGTTCTTACAGAAGCTAGAAAAAGAGAACATTATGAGAAGCCAAGTGTAAAAAGGAAAAAGAAAGCTGAAGCAGCAAGAAGAAAACTTAAAAAGAAAACAAGATAATTGAGGTGTATAATGCATGTCTTTGAAAAAAAGACTGATGGAAGACTTAAAAACTTCCATGAAAAACAAAGACAAAATTAAAAAAAATGCTATTACCTTAATAAGATCATCTATCAAACAGCAGGAAGTTGACACCCGAAAAGAGCTTAATGATGAGGATATTATCGAAATAATGTCAAAACAAATCAAGCAAAAGAAAAATAGTATAGAAGATTTTAAAAAAGGAAATAGAGAAGACCTGATAGAACTAACAAAAGCAGAAATATCAATACTAGAGAACTATATGCCTGAACAGCTTTCAGATGACGAATTAGAAGATATCGTGAAAAAAGCAATTGAAGAAACAAAAGCAGAAACTAAAAGAGATATCGGTAAGGTAATGAGTCAAGTTATGCCATTGGTCAAAGGGAGAGCTGACGGGAATCAAGTTAATAAAATTGTCATGAGATATTTAAATTAAATTAAGACCCCTATATAGGGCAATGTCATTAAGTTAACTATTTTATGACAAATAGAATTATAGTCAATTGAAAGTCTATGTGCTTTCAATTGACTATTTTCATTTACAGTTCTAATTTTTGCACTCAAATAAGACAGAAACATCTTTCTGTCAAAAAATATTTTTATTTATGATAATTTATGCTACTCTGTATATGAAGCTAACTGCCGATTTGGTTTTGACTTTGCGACGGTCTTTTCTGCCATTTCGAACAGGTAATATATTCTTTTGAATAAGGGCTTCAACATTAGGCGGCGATACTGCATTCCTACATCTGAAATAGTGCAGACAAATTGATATAGCTAGGGTGAAATTAACCTGATAACTATATTTCCTGTCTTTGTGCTGTATAACAACGTGGGTTGTGATTATTTCGCAAAAATTGTAC
>JAWSUU010000041.1:0-16560 GCA_033549325.1 Bacillota bacterium
TTGACAAAATAAATCTATGATATTATACTAATGTTAATATTTATATAAAAAAACTATGAAGAGTCGAGTAAAATAAACACTGTGATCAAGAGAGGGGAAGCAATAGCTGTAAGTTTTCCTATTATAAGATTATTTGAAAACTAGCTTGGAGTTCAGCTTATGCTGCGTTAAATGCGTTAAATTACTAGAGTACAAACTAGGGTGGAACCACGTTATATACGTCCCTTATAATTAAGGGACTTTTTTAATTGAAAAAAGGAGGAAAATATGATTAAAATTACTTTACCAGATGGTAGCAGTAGAGAATATGAAAAAGGTGTTAAAGTTATAGATGTAGCAAAGGATATTAGTGAAGGATTAGCAAGAGTTGTAGTTGGAGCCGTTGTTAATGGAAAACCAAGAGACTTGACTTACCAGCTACATGAAAATAGCGAAGTAGAATTAGTTAAATTTGAAAGTGAAGTTGGAGAGGATATATTTAGACATACAAGCTCTCATATTTTAGCTCAAGCAGTAAAAAGGCTATTTCCAGGAACAAAACTGGCAATTGGACCAGCTATAGAAAATGGTTATTACTATGATTTCGACTCGGAACACAAATTCACTGAAGAAGATTTGGAAAAAATAGAAAAAGAAATGAACAAAATAGTCAAAGAAGATTTAGAAGTAGAAAGATTTACTTTAGAAAAAGATGAAGCAATAAAACTAATGGAAGAAAAAGGAGAAAACTATAAAGTCGAACTAATTAAGGACCTTCCAGAAGGAGAAACAATATCTTTTTATAAACAGGGAGATTTTGTTGACCTATGTGCAGGGCCTCATCTGCCAAGTACCAAAAAAGTTAAAGCGGTTAAGCTGTTGAGTCTTGCCGGAGCTTACTGGCGAGGGGATGAAAACAATAAAATGCTTCAAAGAATTTATGGAACTTCTTTCGAAAAGAATAAACAGTTAAAAGAATACCTTAAGAGATTAGAAGAAGCAAAAAAAAGAGACCATAGAAAATTAGGAAAAGAACTAGATTTATTTACTATGCATGAAGAAGGACCTGGATTTCCATTCTTCCATCCAAAAGGAATGGTAATAAGAAATATTCTTGAAGATTTATGGAGAAAAGAACACTATAAAAGAGGATATGGAGAAGTTAAAACTCCAATCATATTAAATGAAGAACTGTGGCATAAGTCCGGTCACTGGGACCACTATCAAGAAAACATGTATTTTACAAAAATTGACGGAGCAGATTACGCTATAAAGCCAATGAACTGTCCTGGAGCTTTACTTATCTACAAGAGTAATATGTATTCTTATAGAGATTTTCCATTTAGATGGGGAGAATTAGGGTTGGTACATAGACATGAAATGTCCGGAGCTTTACATGGATTAATGAGAGTTAGAAACTTTACTCAAGATGATGCTCATCTATTTATGTTAGAAGAACAGGTAAAGGATGAAATTAAAGGTGTAATAGATTTTACTGATTATCTATATAATATATTTGGATTTAAATATAGAGTTGAATTGTCAACAAAACCCGAAGATTCAATGGGTACTCAGGCAGAATGGGACTTAGCTACAGATTCGCTAAGAGCTGCTTTAGAAGAAAAAAATATCGAATTCAGAATTAATGAAGGAGATGGAGCTTTCTACGGACCTAAAATTGATTTTCATCTAGAAGATGCAATAGGTAGAACCTGGCAGTGTGGAACATGTCAGTTGGATTTTCAAATGCCGCAAAGATTTGATCTTACATACGTAGGTAAAGATGGAGAAAAACACAGACCAGTAATGGTTCACAGGACAATATTTGGGAGCATGGAAAGATTTATTGGAATATTAATAGAGCATTATGCAGGAGCATTTCCAACTTGGTTAGCACCTGTACAGGCTAGAATTTTACCAATATCAGACAAGTTTAATGAATATGGTGAAAAAATCAAGAAACAATTTGAAGAAGCTGGAATTAGAGTAGAACTAGATACTAGAAGCGAAAAAGTTGGATATAAAATTAGAGAAGCTCAGGTAGAAAAAATCCCTTATATGATGATAGTAGGAGAAAACGAAGTTAAAAATGGAACTATAGCTGTAAGAGATAGAGCTGAAGGGGATCTAGGAGAAAAAAATACTGAAGATTTTATTAAAATAATAAAAGAAAAAATAAAAACCAAAGTAAATGACTCACCTAATGCTTAATTCATCGAGACAGAATTTGTAATTCTGTCTCCTTTTTAATCTTATTTTAATAATTGCCTAAGGATAAACTAATATTAGTGTTTTATAATTTAGATAAATCAAAGGAGGTAATGAAATGAAAGTAACTTTAGAAATGATTGATGAATTGAGAAGCAGAGTAAATGTAACGTACGAAGAAGCAAAAGAAGCTTTAGAGAATAACGAAGGTGATATAGTAAAATCAATAATAGCTTTGGAAAGAAAAAGAAAAGAAGGTTCCGAAAATAAAACTAGGAAAAAAGAGGACTTCAGTAAACAAGCAAATAAAACGGTAAACAGCTTCCTAAGTGTAAGAATGGTATTAAAAAATGAAAAAACCACTTTAATAAACATACCCTTATTAATTGCAGTAATATCCTTAATTGTTGCACCATGGTTGGTTATTCCAGGCATAGTGATAGCTTTAATACTAGGCTACAAGTTGAGAATAACATCCACAAATAAAACCAGCGATAAGATAAAAAAAGGTCTTGATAAAGCAACAAAAACTGTGAAGGAATCAACAGAAAAAATATTTGAAGATGCGAAAGAAGAAAAAGACGATAATGAAAATGATGAAGATGAAATAATTATCGAATAAAATTAAAATTTTGAGCAGAAATGCTCAAAATTTTTTTATAAATTATAAATACATGATATAATAAATACAAATTTATTCACTTTAGGGGGATATTATGGATGGGCAAAAAATCTTAATAATTGAAGACGAAAAGAAGATTGCTAGATTTTTAGAGTTAGAGCTAAAATATGAAGGTTATGAAGTTGAAATAGCCAATGATGGCAGAGAAGGTTTAGAAAAAGCATTAAAAGAAGATGTAGATTTAGTTATACTAGACCTTATGATACCGAATTTAAGTGGTATAGAAGTGTGTAGAAGGCTTAGAAATCATTCTGAAGTGCCGGTAATAATGCTAACAGCAAAAGACGATGTATCTGACAAAGTTTTAGGATTAGATATAGGTGCAGATGATTATATGACTAAACCTTTTGCCATAGAAGAATTACTTGCAAGAATAAGAGTAAATATAAAAAAATCTTCAAAATTAAAAGAGGATAATAATTTAGGAAATATAATTAAATATAAGGATTTAAAATTATTTAAAGATAATTATAGAGTTGAATATAAAAATGAAGAAATTGAACTTACAAAGAAAGAGTTTGAACTTCTAGAATACTTAATGGTAAATAAAAATATTGTTTTATCAAGGGATAAAATTCTTGAAAATGTTTGGGGATACGATTATTTTGGTGAAACAAATTTAATAGATGTTTATGTTAGATATTTAAGGAGTAAGATAGACCAAAAATACGATATTGACATTATAAAAACAGTAAGAGGAGTAGGATATATAATTAGAGATTGACCTATGAGAGTGAGATTATGAATAAATCAATACTGCAGAGAATTTTAAAAAAAATAATAAAAGTAATTACCCTTCCATTAATTTTTTTCAAAAAAATCATTAGTAATCTTAGAAAAAAAATTAAACTGTCAATTACTTTTAAAATAACTTCAACATATTTAGGATTATATCTTCTATCATTAGTACTAGTTATTCTACTGACTTTGGCCGGTTATTTAGGATATAAATTATACGAATTAGATAATACCGGAGATTCATATGCTCCTTACATAGTAGAAAAAACAGTACATAATAAAGAATCATTAGATGCATTTGTAATTGATGAAAGAATAGAAGGTATTTTACTACATGATAGTAATTTTAATCTTATATCAAGAACCGGTAATGAATATAAAGATTATGAAAACAATATTTTTTCTAAAATAGAAATAATAAAAAATAATAGAATATATAAATATACTAATAGCTATGCATTTAATGATAGACTCTATTATTTAACTATTAACTTTAACATACAAAGAATAGTATCGGAACTTACAATAATAGGAATGTTTATAACTGGAGCAGGTTTGTTAGGTGCTTTAATATTAGCAGCAATAGGACCTTTAGCAAGCAAAAAGATTGTTAGACCAATTAAAGATATGACAGAGGTTGCTAAAACTATAACAGCAAATAACATAAATACAAGATTAAATGTAAAAGCATCTCAATATGAGTTAAAAGAATTAGCAGAGACATTTAATAAAATGATGGATAGAATAGAAGAAGATTATATTAGACAACAGCATTTTGTGTCAGATGCATCACATGAACTAAGAACACCTATAGCAGTTATGAAAGGTTATGCAGATATGCTGGACAGATGGGGTAAAAAAGATCAAGAAGTCCTAGAAGAATCTATTCAAGCGATTAAAAATGAAACAAATAACATGCAGGATTTAGTAGAAAAATTATTGTTTATTGCTAGAAATGACAAAAATACCTTGAAATTAAACAAAGAAGAATTTGTACTTGAAGATCTAGTAAAAGAAGTGGCTAAAGAAACTAAAATGATAAGCAATAATAAAAATATAGAATGCATATGTGATGACGACTCTATAGTATTTGCTGATAGAAATAGAATTAAACAAGCAATAAGAATATTTGTTGAAAATGCAATAAAATTCACACCGGACCAAGGCAGTATATTTATTAAGTGTAGACGAGATGGAGACTATACTGTTGTTGATATAGAGGATACTGGAATAGGAATTAAAAAAAGAAATCTTAAAAAAATATTTGATAGGTTTTATAAAGAAGAATTATCAAGAGAAAAAGAGCATGGTGGACATGGACTGGGATTAAGTATTGCTAAAATAATCGTTCTCGGTCATAGAGGTAAAATAAAAGTTAAAAGCACATATGAAGTGGGTTCGATTTTTTCAATATATTTACCTTACATCAAATAATATTTAGGAGGAGTTTATATGGATGTAAAAGCTGATATAGGAATTTTTGGAGGTTCTGGATTTTACGAGTTTTTGGAAAATATAATACAGGTAGAAGTAGATACACCTTATGGTAAACCTAGCGACAAAATATCTATAGGAGAGTATAGAGGTAAAAAAGTTGCTTTTTTACCAAGACATGGCAAGGAACATTCAATTCCACCTCACAAAATTCCTTATAGAGCAAATATTTATGCAATGAAAGAACTTGAAGTTAAACAAATCATATCTCCCTGTTCTTGTGGAAGCTTAAATCCGGAATTTAAACCTGGAGATTTTGTTGTTACTGACCAATTTATTGATAGAACCAAGGGTAGAGAAGACACTTATTTTGAAGGACCCAAAGTAGAACATGTAAGTGCAGCAGAACCATATGATAAAGACTTAAGAAAAATAACAATTAGCGCTATAGAAGAACTAGATATTAAAGTTCACACCAAAGGTACAGTTGTTGTTATTAATGGACCTAGATTTTCAACAAAAGCAGAAAGCAAATGGTTTCGACAGATGGGTGGAGATATTGTAAACATGACTCAATATCCTGAATGTTATTTAGCCCTTGAACTAAAGATACCCTTTGTAAATATTGCGTTAGTAACAGATTATGATTCAGGTTTAGAAGGCAGAGATGATATAAAACCTGTTACTATGGAAGAAGTGTTAGAAGTATTTAATAAAAATGTAGAAAATGTTAAAAAGGTGATTTTTAAAATAATAGAAAAATTATAGAAAGAGTTAATATGAGAGATCTAAACTTAAAAGTTAAAGAAATTATTTCGGAAACTTTTAACATCAATAAAGAAAATATAAATATTGATTTTATTGATCACAGCATACTAGATAGAAATTATGTTTATAAATTTAATTTAAATAACAAGGAGTATGTTATAAAAATTTCATACAGCCATGAAAAATGGTCAAATGAAATTAATGTACTAAATCTTCTTATTGATAATTATTTTGTTCCAAATATTTTAAGCTATGGAGATAAATATAATTTGAATTATATTATTATGGAAAAATTTCCAGGATATAATTTGAATGATAAAATCCATGAATTTTCTAAGAAGAAACAGCTTAAAATCTTATGTGAGATAGGTGAAAATTTAGCATTAATTCATAGTGAAGGTGAATACTATTATTATGGGTGGAATAAAAGCATAGAAGAATCCAGCTTAATTGAAACTAGGAAGAAAAAAGATAAGAGGATAATAGAGAAAATTAAAAACCTTAATTTTCCAGAAGTAGAAATTGTGAATAAAGGAATAGAGATACTAAATAGTGATAGATATAATCTTAAAGAATTAACCCCAAAATTAACTCATAAAGATTTTTCCCTTAGAAATATATTAGTAGATAATAGAGGAGAAATAACAGGTATTATAGATTATGAACATTCGGAACCCGAAGATCCTTCTTTAGACATATGCAGTATGTTCCATACTAACATCTTAGATGATGAATTATATTTCAATAGTTTTAAAAAGGGCTATGAAAGAATATTAAAATTCCCAGAAAATTTTTTAAAAAATAGAAGATATTATATGGTTAATACAGGACTGTATCTCTACGGACGGTTTTCAGATAAAGGAATCTCAGCAAAAAAAAGAGGAATAGAATTAATAAAAAATTCACTAAACTATTAAACAAGTTCAGTGAATTTTTTTTCAGTCCATTTTTTAACATACAGTATATCCTCTAAGCTGTTAACTTCAAAAGGACTGTGCTGTTCCATTAGTTTTTCGATAAAATTTCCTATATCAAGGAAGTTAATTTCTTTGTTTAAGAATTTTTCCACGGCTATTTCATTAGCAGCATTTAAAACTGATGGCATTGTGCCGCCGATGGAAATAGCTTTATAGGCCAAATTTAAGCATTTAAAAGTATTCAAATCAGGCTTATGAAAATTTAATTGTTTAACTTTAAATAAATCTAGAGATTCCAAATCATTTTCTTTTCTATCAGGATAAAACAAAGCATATTGAATTGGTAATTTCATGTCTGGTAAACCCATTTGTGCAATTACAGAACTATCTATAAATTCAACAGCAGAATGAACTATACTCTCAGGATGAACAACTATATCTATGTCTTTATAAGATATGCCAAATAACCAGTATGCTTCTATCATCTCTAAACCTTTATTCATAAGAGTTGATGAGTCTACTGTTATTTTTTTGCCCATACTCCAGTTAGGGTGCTTGAGAGCTTCATCAACAGTTACATTTTTTAAAAACTCATAGTCTTTACCAAAGAAAGGACCGCCGGAAGCAGTTAATATTATTTTTTTAATATCTTTGGATTTATTACCCTGTAAACATTGGAAGATAGCACTATGTTCACTATCCACAGGAAGTAAATCAACATTGTGTTTATCAATTAATTTTTTAATTAGGCTACCACCAGTAACTAGGGTTTCTTTATTAGCTAGTGCTATTTTCTTTTTACTTTTAATAGCTTCTATTGTTGGTTCTAAACCTATCATGCCTGAAACCGCAGTAAGAACCATGTCTGCTTCAGGGAAGGATGCGGCTTCTTTCAAGCCCTCAAGACCATATCTTAATTTTGTTTTAGTGGACAATCTATTTTTAAGAATTTCGTACTTTTCTTTATTCATTACTGTACACATCTTAGGTTTGTATTTATTGATTTGTTTTTCTAACAAATCAATATTATTATTTCCGGTAATAGCAACTACGTTTATTTTGTCTTTATGATAATCAACTAGTTTTAAAGCCTGAGTTCCTATAGAACCTGTAGAACCTAAAATGGATAGATTAATCATTAAATACCTCCTGTTAATATAATATTCGAGTATAGTAATAGTATATAATAAAGATTTGTTATTACAAGTACTTTATTGTATAATATTGAGTGAATAATTGAGAGGAGAAAGGTATTGAATAATAAAATAGGAATTATGGGTGGAACTTTTGACCCTATACATTATGGACATTTAGTTATAGCTAATGAGGTATTATTTAAATTTGATCTTCATAAGATTATATTTGTTCCTACTGGAAATCCACCCCACAAAAGATCTACAGCTTTAGCAGATGCTTATCATAGATATATGATGACCCAATTTGCTACTATGACTAACTCGAGTTTTGATGTTTCAAATATAGAAGTTGAAAAGGATGGAATTGCATATACAGTAGATACTATTAAAGAATTAAAAAATAAATATAAAGACACTAAACTATACTTTATAACTGGTACTGATGCAGTGTTAGACCTTCCTAACTGGAAAGACCCTGAAGAAATTTTAAATCTTTGTACCTTTATTTCTGTAAACAGACCAGGATATGTGACTGATACTTTAGATGATAAATTAAATAAATTAATGGAAAAATACAAAGGAGAAATATTAAGCATAAAAGCTCCCCAATTAAAAATTTCATCAACGGACATAAGAAATAGGATACAGGAAGGTAGACCTACAAAGTATTTGTTACCTGAAAATGTTGAACAGTATATCTTAAAAAAAGGATTATACTTAAAAAATGAAAAATAATGAAAATGAGTTAATTAAGGACATAGGAATAGAAAGATACAATCACTCACAAAGAGTTATAGAAACAGCAGTAAAACTCGGAGAGATTTATAATGTTGATATGAAAAAAGTAAAAGAAGCAGCACTCTATCATGACTGTGGTAAAATAGGTAGCATAGATGATATAATGAGCATATTAAAAAGTAAAAATATAAAATTATCTGATGAAGATAAAAAATCACCGGAAGTAGTTCATACAAAATTAGGAGCATATCTTGCTCAAAACAAATATAATGTAGTGGATGAAGATGTTTTAAACGCCATAAAGTATCATACAACAGGAAGAGCAGGAATGAGTCTATTAGAAAAAATCATTTACATAGCAGATTATATTGAACCCAAAAGAGAATTTCCCGGTGTAGAAGTTGTAAGAAAAGAATCAAAAAAAAATTTAGATAAAAGTATTTTAACAGCATTAGAAAATACAATTAATTACCTAAAATCAAAAAATGAATATATTCATAAAGATACTATAGATGCTTATAATTTTATAAATAAGAATAGGAGAAGTGATATTTTGAAAGAAAACACACAAAAAGACTTAAAAACCTTGCTTGAAGCAGCATCAGATAAGAAAGCATATAATTTTAAACTTATAGATATTTCGAAAATTTCAAGTATAGCTGATTACTTTTTAATTTGTAGTGCTGGAAATACAAAACAAGCTGAAGCTATTGCAGATAATATAGTTGAAAAGATGTCTGAAAAAGAGGTTAAGATAAACCATAAAGAAGGATATAGAGCCGGCAAGTGGATTTTACTAGACTATAATCATATAGTAGTGCATATTTTTGTTAAAGAAGAAAGAGATAAGTATAATCTAGAAAAAATCTGGTTGGACGGAAAAGATATAGATGTAGAAAATTTTGGCATAGAAAATTGGTCATAGAAGGTAACTAAGCTACCTTCTATATTTTTTTTGTTTTCTAACTTTATATAATCGGTATTTATTAATTAATCTTAAAATTATTATTAATAGTATTATTGCAAGTACAAAATATAAAATTGTTTTTAAAGCAAATAAGGTTAGATTAGTTTCTTCAATAACGATTAAATCTACTTTAAATGCTGCCGCTAGTGGTACCGAGCCAATAACTTCATCTTGAATAGCGTATTCAATATTTCCTAGAACATCACCTTCACCAACAGGTAGATTGTAATCCATGATTGAAACAGATTTATTTACACTATCCACATTATCTTTTTTTACTACGGCATCTAATTTATCTGATGCTATTAAACTTAAAAACTTACTATCTCCAGAATCTATTTCTATATTTTCTATAAATTCATTAGAAGCTACTAAGTTAATTTTTTCGAAATTATCAAAGCCGTAATTCAATAATTTATGTGTGTCGGTGTAAACTTCAGTTGTACTACCATCAATAACTACGGAAATTAGAGCCATGCCATTTCTTTCGGCACTACCTATAAGACAGATACCAGCCTCAGGAGTATATCCGGTTTTCATTCCTGTTGCTCCTTCATACTTCATGTTTACCCACAAATTATTAATAATAATTTGATTACCATATCCGGCACCTACTAGAAGCTTGTTTGTACTAATTAAATGTCTAACTTCTTTTTTTATATTTGTAGTATCTATTGTATATTTAGTTTTACCAACAATTTCTTTTATTACTTCGTTTTCATAAGCTGCTTTGGCAATTTGAGAAAGATCATATGCAGTCGTATAATGATTATCGTCATGCAAGCCGTGGGGATTTACAAAATTTGAATTTAAAGCACCCAATTCTTTAGCTTTTTCATTCATTAATTCTATAAATTCTCCTTCATAGGAAGAATAATTTTTAGAAATAACCTCAGCAACATCATTACCTGAAGCTATCAGCAAACCGTGGAGCATATCATTTAGAGTTATTTTTTCGCCGGGTTCTAAAGCTATATGACTACCGTCAACTTCATAGGGAGTATCATCATCCACAACCAAAATATCGTCTAGGTCTCCTATTTCTACAACAGTCAAGGCAGTAAGTAGTTTTGTTAAACTGGCTGGATATATAATCTTGTTTTCATTATTTCCGTATAGAACACGACCGCTTTCAGCATCTATCAATATGTCGCTTTTGCAATCTAAAGATAAGTCGGCATAAATATTTTTATTTGAAATTATAGTTATAAATAGTATAATAAATAATAAGCATTTTTTCATTGTTAGCCTCCAAATTTAAGTGCAAAACAATTATAACAACAAAACTTTACATTTGTAAATATAAAAAGAGGTATTTATGAATATTTTAGAAAAAAAAGAACTAAGATTTTTAATTATTCTATTAATTATTATAGCTTTATTTTTTGGATATAAATACTTGGATCGTGATTTTGAAATATTAAAAACTCAAATAAGTGATAACTCTCAAATAGACGAAGTAGTTGATGAAAGTGAGTTTATATGGGTGGATATTGATGGAGCAGTTAATAATCCTGGTGTTTATAAAATAAAAAATAATGCAAGATTATTTGAATTAATAAGTATAGCTGGAGGATTAAATAACGATGCTTATACTAAAGACATAAATAGATCCATAAGATTATTTGATGAAGATAAAATCTATATTAAAAGTATTGATGAAATTGACATAGAAAAGGAATCTCATAAAATAGATATAAATACAGCAACTAAAGAGCAACTTATGAAGTTGAATGGAATTGGAGAAGCTATTTCCAGCAACATACTTATTTATAGGGAAACAAATAATTTCAAAAAAATAGAAGACATAATGAATGTGAATGGAATTGGAGAATCAAAATTTAATTCGATAAAAGAAGATATAAAAGTTAACTAGGAGGAATTATGAGTAAAGAAGTTATAAGACTTACCCAACTTTCAAAAAGTGCTGGATGAGCAGCTAAAATAGGTCCTGAGACCCTTGCCCAAGTATTGGGTAAAATACCAAAAATAAAGGATGAAAAATTAATCGTAGGATTAGATAAAGCAGATGATGCAGCAGTATATAAATTAAATGACGAGCAGTATATTATACAAACTATGGATTTTTTTACACCAATAGTTGATAATGCTTACGATTTTGGACAAATAGCAGCAGCCAATGCTCTAAGTGATGTATATGCTATGGGTGGTGAACCAATTTTAGCCTTAAATATAGTATGCTTTCCTAAGAATTTAGATTTATCTTATCTGGAAGATATTTTAAAAGGTGGAGCAGACAAAGTTATGGAATCAAATGCTCTTTTAGCAGGAGGACATTCAGTAGAAGATGATGAACCAAAGTACGGTTTAAGTGTTTGTGGGCTAGTAAGTCCTGAAAATTTACTTACAAACAGCAATGCTAAGGTGGGAGATATTTTAGTTTTAACCAAACCTTTAGGCACAGGAATTATAAATACCGCAATAAAAAATGGTAAAGCTGACAAAGATAGTGAACTAGAGGCTGTAAAAGTTATGAAAACACTAAATAAAGATGCGAAAGAAATGGCATTAAAATTAAAAGCAAATGCGTGTACTGATATTACAGGATTTGGATTATTAGGACATTGTATTGAAATGGCTGAAAATAGTAAAGTAAGCTTTGAAATAAATATTAAAGACGTACCGATTATCAACAAAACAAAAGAATATGCAGAATTAGGACTTATACCAGGAGGAGCCTTAAAAAACAGAAAGTATTTTGCAAATAAAATTTATGCAAATAAATTTTTACAAGAATTGGAGTCGGATATATTCTTTGATCCCCAGACATCAGGGGGATTATTAATAACTATACCTGAAGGAAATATTCATAAAATAAATAAATTTTCTATGGATTATAAGATAATTGGAAGAGTCATAGAAAAAGAAGATAGATTTATAAAATTATTGTGAGGTAAGCATGAGAGATTTATATAGAAACATCCCGAAAATAGATAAATTATTGGAGAATAAAGAAATCAATTACCGTATTAACAAATACGGAAGAGACTTTGTATTGACTATTATTAGAAAACACCTTGATAATATTAGAAATAACATAGCTAACAATATTATTTCAAGAATTGATGAAGAAGAAATATTAAACACTTTACTTTACAAAATTGATAAAGAAAATAAAAGTAAATTTAAAAAAGTTGTAAACGGTACCGGCGTAATAATACATACCAATCTAGGAAGAAGTATTTTTTCTGAAGAGATTGCTAAAGAAATTTCTGATAATTTATGTTCTTATTCCAATCTAGAATATGATTTAGACTCCGGTGCAAGAGGTCATAGATATGATCACATTATAGATATTATTAAAGAGATTACCGGTGCTGAAGATGCTTTAGTTGTTAATAACAATGCAGCGGCTGTACTCCTAACTTTAAAAACATTAGCATCTGGAAAGGAAGTCATAGTTTCAAGAGGTGAACTTGTTGAAATTGGAGGATCCTTTAGAATACCTGATGTAATAAAAGAAAGTGGTTGTACATTAAAAGAAGTTGGAACTACAAACAAAACACATCTAAGAGATTATATTGAAGGTATAACTGAAAATACAGGTGCAATTATAAAAATACATACCAGTAACTATAAAATTGTAGGATTTACTAAAGATGTAGACACTGGTGATTTAAAGAAAATTTCATACGAAAAGGATATACCACTAATTGAAGATCTTGGAAGTGGTATGATTATAGATTTACAGGATTACGGCTTAAACAAAGAACCCACTGTCAGAGAAACATTAGATAGGGGTGTTGATGTGGTTACTTTTAGCGGAGATAAATTACTTGGAGGTCCTCAATGTGGAGTTATCGTAGGCAAAAGTAAGTATATTAAAAAAATCAAGAAAAACCAACTTTTAAGAGCTTTAAGAGTAGATAAATTTACTATTATGTCCTTAGAATTAACGTTGAAAGCCTATTTGAATCTAGATACAATTTCATTAAAAGTTCCAACTATAAGAATGATTACAGAAGAAGTAGAAGATGTTAAAACAAGAGCAGAAAAATTAATAGACAAAATCAGTTCGTTAAATTCAAATAAAATATACTGTGAATTAATAAAAACTAATTCTATGATAGGAGGAGGAGCATATCCTTTAGATAAATTAGATAGCTGGGGGATAAAATTAAAAATTGAAGGATACTCCGAAAAAGAAACAGAAGAGAAATTTCGCAGCAACGAAATTCCTGTTATAGTAAGAATACTTGAAGGTAATATAATCATTGATTGCAAAACTATACTGAATAAAGATTATGATGTAATCATTAATGCTTTAAATAAGATTATTGGTGAGAACAATGATTAATCTTACAGTAGGAACAGCAGGACACATAGACCATGGAAAAACTACTTTAATAAAAGCTCTTACAGGAATAGAAACTGATAGTCTTAAAGACGAAAAAAAAAGAGGGATCACTATTAATTTAGGATTTGCTCATTTAGATTTTAATGATATGACAGTAGGATTCGTCGATGTACCTGGACATGAAAAATTCATAAAAAATATGGTAGCAGGAGTTACAGGAATTGATGCTGTCATGCTTGTTATATCAGCTGATGAAGGAATCATGCCTCAAAGTATCGAACATTTTAATATTTTAGAATTAATGGGTCTTAAAAAAGGATTTATTGTAATAACTAAAACAGATTTAGTAGATCATGAATTAATAGAAGTTGTAGAAGAAGAAATTAAAGAATTAGTCAAAAATACTTTTTTAGAAGACTGTAAAATAATTAAAGCTTCATCAAAAACTAAAGAGGGTATTGAAGAAATTAAAAATCATATAAACGAAATCGCATCTAATGATAGTAGAAATTTAAATATAGAAAATCCAAGAATGGCTATTGACAGAGTTTTTAGTTTGAAAGGTATTGGCACTGTAGTAACAGGAACACTTTCAAACGGTATATTATACAAAAGTGATAATATTTTCATATATCCACAAGAATTAACATCTACAATAAGAAATTTGCAAGTATTTGGTAAAAACGTAGATAGAGTATTGGGCGGTCAGAGAACGGCAATAAATTTAAGAGATGTTGATAAAAATCAGATCAGGAGAGGAAATGATTTAGCTTTGCCAGAAACTCTTAGACTCACCAAACAAATTGATTGTAAAATAAAAATATTAGAAGACACGGACAGAATTGTAAAAGATAATTCTAGATTACATCTTCATATTGGTACTAAAGAAATACTTGCTAGAATTCATATCTTAAATCAGAAGGAATTAGAAGGTGGAAGCACAGCATTCGCAAGATTAATAATAGAAGAAAATATAACTGTAAAAAGAGGAGATAGATTTGTTTTAAGATTTTATTCACCTCTTGAAACTGTGGGGGGAGGTATAGTTTTAAATCCAAATCCAAAAGGAAAACTTATAAATTCCATTAAAGAAATTGATTACAAAGAGCAAGATAAAAATCTAAAACAATATGTTGAGTTTATATTGAAACATGAAAATAATTTTGTGAAAATAGAAGAAATAATAAAAAACACAATTTATAACCATGATTATTTAAAATATTTATTAGAAGATATGGAAAAAGAAAACATAATACACAACTATATTTTTGGAAATAAAACATATATAATACATAAAGAATCTCAAGATGAGTTAAAAAATAAAATTGTTACATACCTTAGAAGAAATGAAGAAAGTAATAATATAACATTAGGTATTCCTAAAGAAGAACTTAGAAATAATATATTTGATGGAATTGATAAAAATATATATAATAGTTTTATAGATGAATTACTAAAAAGTCAAATTATAAAAATCAATAACAATATGGTTACCACTTATAACTTTCACCCGGAAATGAATGCTGAACAAAAGAAGCAAAAAGAAAATATACTTATAAAACTGAAAAAAGAGGGTAAAGATATACTAAATATTAAGTCTTACAGAGAATCTAAGGAAACATCTAAAATAATTGATTATATGATTGCAAAGGAAGAGTTAATTGAAATAACAAAAGATGAAGTAATTCTTAAAAAAAACCTTGAGGATATAAAATCAAAGCTTTTAGATTATATAAATGCTAACAAGAAGATAACAGTTGTTGAATTTAGAGACTTAATAAACAGTAACAGAAAACACAGTATAATAATATTAGAATATTTTGATTCGAAAAATTTGACAAAACGAATTGAAGACTATAGAATACTTTTTTAAGATTTAGTTATAAATTTTTTAACAATAATATATAATAGTGATATACTATTAATGAGGTGAGATAATGAGTCAGAAGATACTTATAGTAGACGACGAACCGTTATTAGTTAAAGGACTAAAATACGGATTAGAACAAGATGGATATGTTACTGAAGCAGCATACGATGGCAAAAAAGCATTAGAACTTCAAGAAAAAGGAAATTTTGATTTAATAATTTTGGATTTAATGCTACCGGAAATAGACGGCTTGGAAGTGTGTCAAAAAATCAGAGAAAAATCTGATATTCCTATTATAATGCTAACAGCTAAAGGTGAAGACATGAACAAAATATTAGGATTAGAATACGGTGCCGATGATTATATGACCAAACCCTTCAATATATTGGAATTAAAAGCAAGGATTAAAGCTATTTTGAGAAGAGCTTCAAATAAAGAAGCTAAACTTGGAGACCAGATTATATATGTTGATGATTTTATCATTAATACACTAGGAAGAAAGGTCACTGTAAACGGCAAAGAAATTAATCTTACTGCCAAAGAATTTGATCTATTAATTTTACTTGCTACAAATCCAGGTAAAGTATTTACAAGAGAAGAGTTATTAGAAATAATTTGGGGATATGAATACTTTGGAGATTTAAGAACGGTTGATGTTCACATAAGAAGATTAAGAGAAAAAATCGAGAAAAACTCTGACAACTACGAATATATACTTACTAAGTGGGGAGTTGGATACTATTTTAGGAATAGAGATTAAAAAAAGATATGTAAGTTTTAGGTGGAAATTGCTTTCCACCTATAA
>JAWSUU010000042.1:0-16516 GCA_033549325.1 Bacillota bacterium
ATAATCACAATGTTAAAAAATAAATTTGCAACAAAATTACAAATTTCAAAAATGTTTCATATGTAATTGTAATAGTACATCAATTAAGATATAATTATCAGGTAGAAAACAAGGATAGGAAAGTGTTTGATTTGAATAAAGATAAGTTAAATATTATGCAGGGACTTGCTATGATAACACAGATAGGTATATCAATGATAGTTCCTATTATATTAAGTATAATTATAGGAAGATTTCTCGATAATCTTATAGGAACAAACAACATTTTTTTATTTATATTCATAATTATTGGAGCTGGAGCAGCATTTCTTAATTTGTTTAAAATTGGTCTAAGAGATCAGGATAAAAGGAAGTGAAGTATTGAATCATTCAATGGAATTAGTGCTATCAATAGTAAAAAAATCTATTATAATACTTGCAATACTAATTATCATATCTTTTATATTCTTAGATGAACCAATGAGGTGGGCTTACGGTTATATATTTGGAGGTTTAATAGGAGTTCTTAACTTCTTGCTTTTAGCTAGAACAATGGAAAGAGCAGTGAAAATGCCTCCTCATAAAGCACAAGGATATGCTTCAGTAAACTATTTTATTAGATTTGTAATTACCGGTGTAGTACTTATAGTTGCATTTAAAGCAGATTATATTAATGCTTTGGCAGCTATAGTAGGTATCGTATTAATTAAGTTAATAATCCTTGTTACAAACTTATTTGATGATAAGGAATATTATAGAAGAATTTTCAGCAGAAAGGGGGAAAATTGATGGATGGTGGCTTTGGCCCAACGGTCGTATTTGAAATAGCAGGAATACAGGTAACGGAGACAGTTACTGTAACCTGGTTTATTATGGCTGTCTTAACTATTTTCTCAGTATTAGTAACAAGAAATTTAAAGAAAGTACCAGGCCCAGTTCAAAGTGTAGTTGAAACTATAGTAGAAGCTATAAACAACCTGACAGCACAAACTATGGGAGAAGATAAAATGGGATTCGCACCTTATATGGGTACTTTACTAATCTATCTCGCAGTTGCAAACCTTATCGGTCTAATTGGAATGAGACCACCCACTGCAGATGTTAACACCACCATGAGTTTAGCAATGATGACCTTTATATTAATTCATATAAACGGTGCAAGAAGCAAAGGCTTGGGAGGATACTTAAAAAGTTTTGCTGAACCTTTAGCTCCACTACTACCTCTAAATATTATAGGTGAGCTTGCCAACCCTATATCACTAGGATTCCGTTTATTTGGAAATATAGTAGGAGGACTGGTTATTATGAGTTTAGTATATGGAGGTTTATCGAGTCTTAGTGCGTCATTATTAGGACCATCAGCACCACCAATACTAAGCGCTGGAATACCTGCCGTACTTCATGTCTATTTCGACATGTTTGCAGGAGTATTACAGTCATTTATATTCACAATGCTTACTATGGTATACATAGCAATGGCTATGGATTAACCTGAAAGGAGGAGCAATATGGAAGTAGAAATAAACTTCATAGTTAGATTTTTAAATTGGCTTGCTTCTTTCGAACCTAGAGTACTTGTACTGGCAGCATCAGCAATAGGTGCTGGACTTGCAATGATAGCAGGAATAGGTCCTGGAATAGGACAGGGATATGCAGCTGGCAAAGGAGCAGAAGCTGTAAGCATAAACCAAAAAAGTTCAAGACAGGTTACTATGGTAATGCTTTTGGGAGCTGCAGTTGCAGAAACCTCAGGAATATTAGCTTTAGTAGTAGCTATTATCATATTATACGGCAATCCACTAGTAGGTATGCAGGGTGTTGGAATAGTCCTTGCAGCATCAGCAATAGGAGCCGGATTAGCTATGATAGCAGGAATAGGTCCTGGAATAGGACAAGGATATGCAGCAGGCAAAAGTACTGAAATGGTCGGTAGAAGACCTAAGCATCAATCTTCAGTCGTAAGAGTTATGCTCTTAGGACAGGCGGTAGCACAAACTACAGGAATATATGCACTAATAATAGCTTTAGTATTAATGTTTGCAAATCCGCTATTAAATTTACTTTAGGATAGAAGAAGAAACAAATCAAGAAAATAAAATTCGATGGAATAAGGAGGAAATCATAATGGAACCAATCACTGGAAGAGCTTTAGTACTAGCGGCTTCAGCAATAGGAGCTGGATTAGCTATGATAGCAGGAATAGGTCCTGGAATAGGACAGGGATATGCAGCAGGTAAAGGAGCAGAAGGAGTAGGAAGACAACCTGAAGCACAGGGAGACATTGTAAGAACTATGCTTTTAGGAGCAGCAGTTGCAGAGACAACAGGTATCTATGGATTGATAATAGCACTAATCTTATTATTTGCAAATCCACTTATCAATCTGTTATAAGATAACCATATAAGTATCTATAATATAAGAAGGAGGCGGCTGTATGCTAAAATTAGGACTTGTAGAGTTTGGATGGAGTACTGTATTTCAGATAGTAAATACAATTATTTTATATCTAGTCCTTAAGAAATTTCTTTTTGTACCTGTTACTGAATTCATACAGGGAAGACAGGATGAAATTAAAAATTCTTATGATGATGCCGACAAGAAAAACGAAAAAGCCGAAAGCCTTAAAAAAGAATACGAGGAAAAGCTTGATAACGTAAAACAAGAAGGTCAGGAAATTCTCATAGAAGCTCAGAAAAAGGCTGATGAAAGAGGCAGTGAAATTATCAAGGAATCTAAGGAAGAAGCTTCAAAATTAAAAGAAAAAGCTGAAAAAGATATAGAATTTGAAAAGAAAAAAGCATTAAATGATATGAAAGATGAAATATCAAATATAGCCATGATGGCAGCCTCAAAAGTACTTGGAAATGAAGTCGATGAAAATAAAAATAAACAGCTAGTAGACGACTTTATTAAGGAAGTAGGAGAATCAAGATGGCAGAACTAGTAGCTAGGAGATATTCTCAAGCTTTATTTGAAGTAGGAAAAGAAGAAAATAAACTTGATGAATATTTAGAAGAAATAAAATTCATAGGAGATGTGTGTATTGAATATAAAGATTTCTTCGAACTGCTAAAAACTCCTAAAATCAGCATTAGTGAAAAAAAAGATGTTTTCGAGGAAACTTTTGAAGGTAAAATTAGTAAAGAAGTAAGTAATTTTTTAAAAATTATTTTAGACAAAAGAAGGATCAATAATATTTTCGAAATAACAAAAGAATACGAAAAGCTAGTAGACAAACATAATGGAGTAGTAAAAGCCGATGCTTACACTACAACACCATTAGAACAAGAAACACTTAAATTATTAGAAGAAAAACTTAGCAAGACTACAGATAAAAATGTTAAGCTGACAAACAAAATCGATGAAACCTTAATAGGCGGAGTTAAAATTATTCTTGGGGACAAGGTTATAGACGGTACTCTCAAGAAAAAACTAACCAACATCGAAAGCAGCTTAAAAAAATTAATAGTGTAAGATAGGGGTGACTAAAAAATTATGAGTTTAAGACCGGAAGAAATAAGCAAGATAATTAAAAAACAGATAAAAAAATACGAAGAAAACTTGGATGTAGTAGATATTGGTACTGTTATAGAAGTAGGAGATGGTATAGCAAGAATCCATGGTCTTGAAAAATGCATGTCTGGTGAACTCCTTGATTTTGGTAACGATGTTTTTGGAATGGCTCTAAACTTGGAGGAAGACAATGTAGGTTGTGTTCTTTTAGGAAGCGATGAAGACATAAAAGAAGGAGACGAAGTTAAAAGAACCGGTAGGATTGTTGAGGTTCCAGTAGGTGATGGTATGCTTGGAAGAGTAGTAAACTCTCTAGGTATGGCTATCGACGGAAAAGGACCTATTGAATCAGATAAATTCAGACCCATAGAGCAAAAAGCATCTGGAGTTATTACAAGAAAATCAGTTACTGTTCCCCTTCAAACTGGAATTAAAGCCATAGACTCTATGATTCCAATTGGAAGAGGACAAAGAGAGCTAATAATCGGAGACAGACAAACCGGTAAAACAGCCATAGGTATAGACACAATATTAAACCAGCATGATCAAAATGTAATATGTATATATGTTGCTATAGGTCAAAAAAGATCTACAGTAGCTAAAACAGTTGAAATATTCGAAAAAAATAATGCTATGGACTATACTATAGTAGTTTCAGCATCAGCAAGTGAAAAAGCACCACTTCAGTATATTGCACCTTATGCCGGAGCAGCAATAGGTGAAGAATTTATGTATAGCGGAAAAGATGTACTGATAATTTACGATGATTTATCAAAACATGCCGTTGCTTATCGTGCAATGTCATTACTTCTTAGAAGACCACCGGGAAGAGAAGCTTATCCTGGAGATGTTTTCTATCTTCATTCAAGACTTTTAGAAAGAGCAGCTAGACTTGATGATAAATACGGCGGAGGATCTATGACGGCACTACCTATTATAGAAACTCAGGCTGGAGATATATCGGCATTTATACCAACCAATGTAATATCAATTACCGATGGTCAGATATTCTTAGAGACAGAATTATTTTTCTCTGGACATAGACCGGCAATAAACGCAGGACTATCAGTATCCAGAGTTGGTGGCTCAGCTCAAATAAAAGCCATGAAAAAAGTAGCAGGAACACTAAAACTTGACCTAGCACAATATAGAGAGTTGGCATCATTTGCTCAATTCGGATCAGAATTAGACAAAGAAACAAAAGCTACTCTTGATCACGGTGAAAGACTGATGGAAGTTATAAAACAGGCGCAGTACAAGCCTGTAGAAGTAGAAAAGCAGGTAATCTTAATATATGCAGCCAACAACAAATATTTAGAAGAGATAGCTGTAGATAATATAAGTAAGTTTGAAGAAGGACTATACAAATTTATGGATGAAAATTATCCTGAAATAGGACTTGTAATAAAAGAAAGCGGAGAATTATCCGACGAAACAAAAGATAAGCTTAATAAAGCTTTAGATGAATATACAAAAGAATTCAAAAGCAATTTAAATGACGAAGAATAGCAACTGACTAAATAGTCAGGAGGTGATAACTTGGGCCAGAATATGAACGACATTAAAAGAAGAATTAAAAGTGTTACAAGTACCAAACAGATTACAAAAGCTATGGAATTAGTAGCAACTGCAAAGTTGAAAAGAGCGAGAAAAAAATTAGAACAATCTAAGCCTTACTACAATAAAATATACGAAAGTATAAGGGAAATAGTGGCAAATTCTAAAGGTATAAGACACGAATTCATTGAAAAAAGAGAGATAAACAATACTCTATATATAGTGCTAACAGGAGACAGAGGTTTAGCTGGCGGATACAATTCAAATGTCTGTAAGCTGGCTGAAAACACAATTCAGGATAAATCCAAAACAAAGATTATGTGTATTGGAGCTAAGGGGAAATTGTATTTTGCAAAAAGAGGGTACAATATTGCCTATGAAATGACAGGCGTATCAGAAACTCCTGAATTAAGTAATGCTCAGGTTGTTGGTGAAAAAGCAGTAGAAATGTATAAAGCTGGTGAGATAGACGAGGTTAAACTTGTATTTACTGAATTTATCAGTACTATTAATTATAAACCTATGGTATTAGATCTACTACCATTAGTACTGGATAATGAAGAACAAAATGAAAAATCTGAAGAAACAATAATATTTAGATACGAGCCATCACCGGAGTCGGTACTAAACTACTTAATTCCTAAATATATTGCCAGTGTAATATACGGAGCTACTATAGAAGCCGCAGCTAGTGAGCAGGGTTCTCGAAGAGTTGCAATGGAAAGTGCAACGGATAATGCAGAAGAAATGATAGATGATTTAAACTTAATGTATAACAGAGCAAGACAAGCTTCAATCACTCAGGAAATAACTGAGATTGTTTCAGGAGCAGATGCTCTTGAATAAAATCGAAAGGATGTGAGATATATATGGCGGAGCTAAACAAAGGAAAAGTAAAACAGGTCATAGGACCTGTAGTGGATATAGAATTTAGCGAAGATAATCTTCCTAAACTTATGAATGCTATTAAAATAGAAATTGATGATAAAGTCGTTGTTGTTGAAGTGGCACAGCATACAGGAGACAATACAGTAAGATGTATATCTATGGACTCAACAGATGGATTTGTAAGAGGAATGGAAGCAATTGATACAGGAGCACCGATATCGGTTCCTGTAGGAGAAGAAACCCTAGGAAGAATGTACAACGTACTTGGAGAACCTATTGATGGGAAAGAGCTGGGAGAAGTAAAACAAAGAGCACCTATCCATAGAGAGGCACCAAGCTACGAAGAACAAAGTACAAGTACAGAAATATTTGAAACGGGAATTAAGGTAGTTGATCTTATATGTCCTTACTCAAAAGGTGGTAAAATCGGTCTTTTTGGAGGAGCAGGAGTTGGAAAAACAGTTCTAATACAGGAACTCATTCACAACATAGCTAAAGAGCACGGTGGACTATCTGTGTTTGCAGGAGTAGGAGAAAGAACAAGAGAAGGTAACGACCTTTATTATGAAATGATGGACTCAGGCGTACTTGATAAGACGGCACTGGTATTCGGTCAAATGAACGAACCACCGGGAGCTAGAATGAGAGTTGGTCTATCTGGACTTACTATGGCTGAACATTTTAGAGATGTAGAAGGTCAAGATGTACTTTTATTTATCGATAATATATTTAGATTTACACAAGCTGGTTCAGAAGTTTCTGCCCTGCTTGGTAGAATGCCATCTGCGGTTGGATACCAACCGACCTTAGCAACAGAGATGGGGCAGCTACAAGAAAGAATAACATCAACTAAAAAAGGATCTATAACATCTGTTCAGGCTGTATACGTACCTGCTGATGACTTGACTGACCCTGCACCGGCGACTACCTTCGCCCACCTGGATGCAACTACGGTACTTTCAAGAAAAATATCAGAAATGGGTATTTACCCTGCAGTTGATCCCCTTGATTCATCATCTAGAATATTAGACCCTCAGGTTATAGGTGAGGAACATTACAACGTAGCAAGAAGAGTTCAAGAGACACTACAAAGATACAATGAACTTCTCGACATTATAGCCATACTTGGTATGGATGAACTTTCCGATGAAGATAAAATAACAGTTGCTAGAGCAAGAAGAATACAGAGATTTTTATCTCAACCATTCCACGTTGCAGAACAGTTTACTGGAACAGCCGGAACCTACGTACCGATAAAAGAAACAATTAGAGGCTTTAAGGAAATTCTTGAAGGTAAGCATGATGATTTACCTGAACAGGCATTTTTGCTTGTAGGTACAATAGAAGAAGCAGTTCAAAAGGCACAAAAGATAAAAAAAGAAGGAAAAGATTAAAATGTTCCTAAGAAACTTAGGAAGTGAGGTGTAGTTTATGAATAAAGTTAAGCTGCAGATAATAACACCGGAAAAAAATTTTTTTGAAGATGATGTTCAACTAGTCGTTGTAAAGGGAGTAGAAGGTTCAATGGGAATCATGTACAATCATGAACCCTTTGTAACTCCCCTGGGAATTGGACCGATTAAAATATTAATCGATAATAGAATTAAACATGCAGCTGTTTCTCAAGGATACGTAGAAGTAATGGAAGAAAAAATAGTAATTTTAGCAGACACAGCGGAATGGCCGGAAGATATTGATGTAAGTAGAGCAGAAGAAGCAAAAAAAAGAGCTGAAAAAAGACTTGAAAAAAAAGAAAATCATATAGAGCTGTTAAAAGCTGAAATTGCCCTTAAAAAAGCCATTAATCGAATTAATGTAGCTAAAATGCCGGCAAAACATAAATAAATCAAAAAATCGAACTTAAAGGAAAGTTCGATTTTTTATATATTTTTTTATTTTTCTATTTAATTTTATTTTAAACCTAATATTTCTCTTGCTTCATCAGGAGTAGCTATTTCTCTGCCCATTTCTGCTGCTATTCTTACTACCTTTTCAACCAGCTCACCGTTGGATTTAGCCAATACTCCCTTAGAAATGTATACATTATCTTCAAAACCAACTCTAACATTTCCACCCATTGCCATACCAATCATTGCCATAGGAATTTGATGTCTGCCCATTCCTGCTACTGTCCAGGTTGAACCTTCAGGAATACTATCTACCATAAAAGATAAATCTCTTGCAGAAGCTGATATTTGTACTCCTAATACAAAGTCAAAATGCATAGGTTTTTTTATAAATCCCTGTTTTTGAAATTTAATGGCATAGTCTATCATACCTTTATCAAAGACTTCAATCTCAGGTTTGACTCCTCGCTCCATCAATATACGGCCAAAATTCTTTATAGTATTTTCAGTATTGATAAAAATTTCATCTCCACCGAAGTTTACTGTTCCGCAGTCCAGGGTAGCCATTTCAGGACCTAGTTCTGTAGGTTGAAGTCTTTCCTCATCGCTCATTCCTACAGCTCCTCCAGTAGAAGGTTGTATAATTACATCAGGACATCTTTTTTTAATTTCATCCATACAAGCTTTAAATCTTGCCTTATCTTGAGTAGGAGTACCATCATCATTTCTTACATGGAGATGAATAATACTGGCTCCGGCTTTATAAGCCGATTCAGCTTCTCTACCTACTTCTTCAACTGTATAGGGAACATTTGGGTTGTGCTCTTTCGTAACTTCCGCACCGCTTATAGCTGCGGTAATAATTAATTTTTCCATGATTAATACCTCCTAAAATTTCTTTGCCAACTTAATTATATATTAAATGAATTCTTATTACAATATTGCTAATGGGAAGTTTATTAAGAAAAAATAATAAAGGATAAATTATTCTTCCATTTGATATATAGGTTGATTATAGTTTATAATGTTATAAGAATAATAATTGGAGACATAAAATGATAGAATGTGGAGTAAAAAACTTAAAAAAATATTTTGGTGCAGATCTAATATTTGAAAATATAACTCTTGATATAAAGCAAGGTGAAAAAATAGGAGTAGTAGGGAAAAACGGTGTTGGAAAAACTACTCTTATGAAGATACTCGTCAATGAAGAATATGCTGATGATGGAGACATATATATAAGGAGTGGTTCTAGAGTAGGATATTTAGAACAAATTCCCGATTATGATGATTTTATAACAGGTATGGATATACTATATCTTGCTTTTACAGATCTATACAAAATCAAAGACGAAATGAAAGAATTGGAAGAAAAGCTTAAAGATACTGACAACAATCTTCACGAAAAAGTACTAAAAGCTTACGGAAAATTAGAAGAAAAGTACGAGCTTCGGGGAGGATATCAAATAGATGAAAAACTCAGCAAAGTTATAGGTGGTCTGGGAATTGAAAGACTTGTAAAAAGAAGATTTAATACCTTAAGTGGTGGTGAAAAAACAAAAATCATTTTAGGTAAAGTTCTCTTAGAAGAACCGGATATTTTGCTGCTGGACGAACCTACCAATCATCTTGATATGAGTTCAGTTGAATGGCTGCAATCATATTTATCCGACTACAAAGGTGCTGTAATGCTTATATCCCATGATAGGTATTTTTTAGATAGTATAGCAGAAAAAATAATAGAAATCACTCCCGAAGAAGCACAAATTTATCACGGTAACTACTCCTACTATGTAGTAGAAAAAGAGAGAAGATTTTTAGAAGCTTACAGACACTATAAGAACCAGCAGAGAAAAATAAATACTATGGAAGAGCAAATAAAAAGATACAGGATTTGGGGTAAAAGTAGAGATAGCGATAAAATGTATAAAAGAGCAAAAGAATTGGAAAAACGACTGGAAAAATTAGATAGACTGGAAAAACCTAGACTAAACTCTAGAAAAATACGACTGAGTTCAGAAGGAGTCAACCGTTCTGGATACAAAGTTGTAACCTTAAAAGATGTGACAAAAAGATACAATAAAACTCTATTTGAAAGGATTAATCTAGACATATACTACAGTGATTCAATAGGACTTATTGGAGATAACGGCACAGGAAAGACTACAATACTTAGAATAATAGAAGGAAGTGAGAGCTGCGACGAAGGAGAAATCAAAATTGGCTCTAGAGTAAAAATAGGATACTTGAGACAGGAAGAAGAATTTGCAAATCCATCAATGGACTTAGTAGAATACTACCATAGAGAACTGGATGTAACCTTAAGTGAAGCACGAAATCAACTGGCAAAGGTATTGTTTACAGGAGATGATGTATTTAAGACACTAGAAGTACTCTCCGGTGGAGAAAAGACCAGATTAAAGCTAGGTATACTATTATATAGAAAAGTAAATCTACTGATATTAGATGAGCCTACCAATCACCTGGATATAGACTCGAGAGAAATCCTTGAAGAAACCCTTGCAGATTTTGAAGGTACTATACTTTTTGTATCTCACGATAGATACTTTATCAATAAATTAGCAGATAGAATAGTAGAAATAGAAGACAAAAAAATCAGAACCTACAATGGTGATTACGATTACTACAAGATGAAGAAAGCTGAATTCTTAGAAATGGAAGCTGAAAGAAAGAAAAAAGAAAAGGAGGACAGAGAAAAGCAGCATAAGGAAAAAGAAGCTAAAGAAAAAAAGTCCCAACTATCTAAAAATCAACGAAGAATCTTAACTCAGGAAAAAGAAGAAGTTGAAAAAAACATAGAAAATATAGAGAAAGTAGTAGAAGAAATAGAATTAAGCATGAATGAACATAAAAGAGATGGTCAAAAACTTAAAGAACTCTACTTAGAAAAAGAAGAATATGAAGGAAAAATCGAAAAACTCATTAAAAGATGGGAAGAAATTATATTAATATTAGGAGATGAATAATATGAAAATAGCTCAAATACAGATGAAAGTATATCCAGATAAGGAAAAGAATCTTAAGGAAGTTGAAAAGTATCTAGAAAATATGAAGGAAGAAAATACAGATATAGTAGTGCTTCCAGAGATGTTTAACTGTCCTTACGATAAATCCTTATTTGAAGAATATTCTGAAAAACAGGGAGGAAAAACCTGGTCGAAATTATCAGAATTAGCTGAAAAATACAATATATACCTATTTGCCGGATCAATACCGGAAAAGGTTGATTCGGGTGAAGTATACAATACTTCATATATATTCGATAGAAAAGGAAAGCAGATAGGTAAACACAGAAAGGTTCATCTATTTGATATCGATATAGAAGGTGGACAGACTTTTATAGAATCGGAAATACTAACACCGGGAAAAGACTTGACAGTTGTAGATACTGAGTTTGGTAAAATAGGACTAATGATATGCTACGATATAAGATTCCCCGAATGGTCAAGGTTGATGTCGCTTAAAGGAGCTCAGGTGATTATAGTTCCAGGAGCCTTTAACATGACCACCGGTCCAGCACACTGGGAAATTTCCTTTAGAGTAAGAGCTTTAGACAATCAGGTATTTACAGTAGGTACAGCACCAGCTCAGGATAAAGAAGCTTCTTATACATCCTACGGTAACAGTATCCTCGTATCACCCTGGGGGAAAATAATAGATAGAATGGGTTATGAAGATGGTTATATAATAAATGATATTGATTTAAGAGAAGTAAAAGAAGTTAGAAAACAGCTACCTTTACTTCAACACAGACGAACTGACTTGTACGATATCATAGAAAAATAGCAAATTAATTGAATACTTAATCCTTCTAAGGGTATATATAAAAATGAGCTTGATTAAAAGTTTTATTACTAAAGTAAATATAAAAATTCTAGGAGGATAATTATGTTATCAGAAAAACTATTAAATGAAATTAACAAACAAATCAAATATGAATTAGAATCAGCACACTATTATGTAGCTATGGAAGCTTACTTTGATTCAAAGGATTTACCGGGATTTGCACACTTCTTTAAGGTTCAGGCTGAAGAAGAAAGATTCCATGCACAAAAATTCTACGATTTTGTATATGAAATGGATGGAGATGTAGAATTAACTGGATTAGAATTAGTAGGCAAAGAATTCGATTCATGTGTTGATGTATTTAAGAAAGCATTAGAACACGAAAAATTTGTAACAAGTAGAATTTACGAACTTATGGAAATTGCAGAAGAAGAAAAAGAATATGCAACACAAAGCATGCTTAAATGGTTTGTAGATGAGCAGGTTGAAGAAGAAAATACTATGAAGGACATGATTGTTAAACTTGAAAGAGTTGAAAAGAGTCCAAACGGTCTTTACATGCTGGACAAAGAACTTGCAGGTAGAACATTCACCCCTCCAGCAGAAGAATAATAAATATATACAAAGCTTAGGTTCGGAAGAATCTAAGCTTTTTTTATGATATAATTTGATATATAATATAAATACAACTATAATAACTTAAGGAGGATTTAATGAAGGTAGAAATTTTGATAGATAGTGCAAGTGACTTGCCAAAAGAGGTTATAGAAAAATATAAATTAGATCCAATACCTATACCGGTGATACTGGGTGAAGAGACATTTTACGACGGAAAAACTATTACTTCAGAAAAGCTTTTTAAAGATATGAAAAAGGGAATAGTTTATAAAACATCTCAAGTTACTCCAAATCAGTACTTGGAAAGATTTAGGAAATTAGACGAGGGAAAAGAATATCTTTATGTATGTTTTTCATCCGGATTGACTAAAATGTATGAAACAAGCAATATAGCTTTAAAAATGATAAAAGAAGAAAAAGATATTGATATGAAAATAGTAGATACTAAATGTGCTTCCATGGGATACGGATTAGTAGCTCTAAAAGCTCTAAAAGCATCAGAAGAAGGAAAGTCAAGAGATGAAATAATTGAAATTGTCCAGTCAACTGCTGATAGGATGCAGCATGTATTTACAGTAGACAATTTAGATTATCTTTTCAGAGGCGGAAGACTAAACAAAAGCTCTGCAGTTATTGGAAATATGCTTAGTATAAAGCCGGTACTTCAGGTTGATAGCGAAGGTAAACTGTACAGTTATAAAAAGGTACGTGGAAATAAAAAGCTACTAGTAGAAATCATAGATACCATTAAGGAAAACCAGCTGGATATAGAAAATCAAACTGTAGGTATAACCCATGCCGATGATATGGAAAAGGTAGAAAAAATAGAAGAATTAATGATGAAAGAATTAGGAGTGCAAAGCTTTATGGTTGCAAGTATGGGATGTGCAGTAGGTGCTCATACAGGACCGGGAGCTATATCAATATTTTTCTTGGGAGAAAAAACCGGAAGATTTCAGTAATAAGAGGTGTGTTTAAGTGAGGAAATTTTTAAGAATTACCAGCAAAATTTTATTTGTTCTTGCTTTTGCTTTCTTTGCTGCATTTTTTATTGGGGAAGTTATATCAAATGGAGAACTAAAAGAATCAGGGATACCTTTTGAATTACTAATAATAGCAGGAAGTTTTCTAATTATGCTCTTTGGATTTATTTTATCCTTTAAAGATCAAAAATTTGGAGGTGTTATTGTCCTTGCAGGAGGAGTATTTAACGGGGCATATATGATGTTTAGAGGAGGTATTGGTGACTTCGATGCAGCTGCTGTATTCGGATTACCTTTTATAATACTGGGACTGATAATAGCAATTACAGAAAAAAAAGACAGATTGAGATTTTAAAAAAAGATGCTGAAAAAATCCAGCACCTTTTTTATTTTTTGTAATATTTGCTTAAGCTTTTCCTGCGGAACCAAACATAATCATTTTAGCTTTAATAGTTTCCTTCATTGCATCTCGAGCAGGAGTAATAATTTTTCTAGGATCATAAGCATCGCTTTTATCAACAAAATCTCTTACAGCTGCACTAAATGATAATCTAATATCTGTATCGATATTTATTTTATTAACACCTAGAGAAACAGCCTTTCTTATACTTTCTTCAGGAACTCCAGAAGAACCGTGAAGTACTATAGGCATATCAAGTCTTTTTTTGATAATTTCAAGTCGGTCAAAATCCAATTTTGGTTCGCCTTTATAAGGACCGTGAGCTGTACCGATAGCTATTGCTAAAGAATCAACTCCGGACTCATTAACTAGCTTCTCAGCTTCATCTGGATCTGTGAAAGTTGCCTCTCTCTCCGAAACAGTTACATCATCTTCTGTACCTCCAATTTTTCCTATTTCAGCTTCTACGGAAACACCTACTGCATGAGCTATTTCACAAACTTTCTTAGTAGTATCAATGTTTCCCTGAAGTGGAAGCTTAGAAGCATCAATCATCACAGAAGTAAATCCATGCCTTAAACAAAGCATTATTTGTTTAAAATCCGTACCATGATCCAAGTGCAGTGCTACTGGAATATCAGTATCTTCAGCTAGAGCTTTTACCATAGCCGAAATCATTTTAACACCGGCATATTTTAATCCACCTTGACTTGCCTGAATGATTACAGGGGATCTAGTTTCTTCTGCAGCAGCGATTATAGCTTGACACTGTTCCATTGTATTTACGTTAAAGGCACCTACTGCATATCCTTCTTTGTGAGCCTTATCTAGCAATTCTTTTCCTGTTACTAACATTATATTACCTCCCTATAGATAAAAAAACGAATCATTTACTTTTTATAAAATAATTATATTATAATACAATTTAAAATACAACGATAATTGAAATTTAAAGAAATTTAGCCATTTTAATTGACTGAAAAGAATGTAGATGGTATGATTAATTTACCTATCAATAATACTTACCTAAAACAATCCTATTATTAGAAAATCCATTTAGCAAATTGAACAGGGGATATTTCTGTGGATTTTTTATGTTTAAAAACACTCGGAGGTGTAGATTTGAATCTCAAAGAACTTTCAAAGATGAAGTTGTCGGAGCTTAAAGAACTGGCAAAAGAAAAAGATATTAAAAATATAAGTAAATACAAAAAAGCAGAGCTTATAGATAAAATCGTAGATAAGCTTGAAAATATTAAACTTGATGATGAAAAAGAAAAACACAAAAAGGATCTGCCTGATAGATTGTCAGATGAAATAGATAAAAGTGATGATATATCTCAAGTATCGGGAATTTTGGAGACTCATCCAGACGGATACGGATTTTTAAGAAGACACAACTACCTATCCTCAGATGATGATGTGTACATATCTCCATCCCAGATTAGAAGATTCCATATGAGGACTGGAGACAAAATTGGAGGTATTACCAGACCGCCAAAACAGGGAGAAAAATATAAGGCATTGCTTTATGTTAAAAAAGTCAACGATGAAGACCCTGAAACTGCTAGAAAAAGACCTAATTTCGATACTCTAACCCCGATATTTCCAGAAGAAAGAATTAAAATGGAAAGATCCAGAAGGCAGCTGTCTACCAGAATAATCGATATGATAGCACCAATAGGTAAGGGTCAAAGAGGTATGATAGTAGCCCCTCCAAAAGCAGGAAAGACTACATTATTAAAGAGTATAGCAAATAGTATAGCTAAAAACTCTCCTGAGTTGGAAGTTATTATTTTACTAATAGATGAAAGACCTGAAGAAGTTACAGATATGCAGAGATCTGTAAAAGGCGAAGTAGTATACTCTACCTTTGACGAACTACCAAAACATCACATAAAGGTTGCAGAAATGGTTCTCGAAAGAGCAAAAAGATTAGTAGAACACGGCAAAGATGTAGTAATTCTAATGGATTCTATTACCAGACTTGCCAGAGCATACAACCTTACCATACCACCGACGGGTAGAACTTTATCCGGAGGATTAGACCCTGGAGCACTGCACAATCCAAAAAGATTTTTTGGAGCTGCAAGAAATATAGAATTCGGTGGAAGTCTTACTATACTAGCTACAGCTTTAGTAGAAACTGGAAGTAGAATGGATGATGTAATATTTGAAGAGTTTAAAGGTACTGGAAATATGGAAGTTCATTTAGATAGAAAACTCTCTGAAAAACGCGTATTCCCGGCTATAGATATAAACAAATCCGGTACAAGAAGAGAAGATTTATTACTAGACCAATTCGAGCTTCAAACCATATGGGCTCTAAGAAAAGCTCTAAGCAGCTACCCGATAGATTACGTTACAGAAAAGCTTATAGACGGCCTGGCTACAACGAAAACTAATTCGGAATTCATTCAAAACGTTGATAAATTCATGGATATACCAAAAAATAACGGTAGAAAATAAAAAAACATTGAAATGTTTTTAATACTATGCTATAATTTTTTAGTGCTAAGAAGATAATATTTAAATATGATAGATATCATTAAAGGAAAGAGGTGAAAGGCATGAAAAAAGATATACAACCAGAATATAAAAAAGTTCAGGTGACGTGTGCTTGTGGCAATACATTCGAAACAGGATCAGTTACAGATAAAGATGAAATAAAAGTGGAGATTTGTTCAGAATGCCATCCTTTCTTTACTGGAAAACAGAAACTTATCGACAAAGGTGGAAGAGTTGACAAGTTTAAGAAAAAATACGATTTGGATTAATTTTCAAAGAAAAAACTTGAATAAAAAACCAAGAATTTCAGCAGTTGAGCTGAAATTCTTTTTTTATATAAGGTAATATAGTTTATATAAATTATTAATTCAGTTGCCAGTACTCAGGATTTAGAAGTAACAAGAAACGCTCAAAGC
>JAWSUU010000043.1:0-16365 GCA_033549325.1 Bacillota bacterium
GGAGCTTTAGCAGCAGCATTATCAGAAATGGTTGCTAATCTTACGGTAGGTAAAAAGAATTATGAAGAAGTAGAAGAAGAAATGAAGATAATTGTAGATAAAGCTGAAATGATAAGAGAAAACATGCTTGAGAACATAGAAAAAGATTGCGAAGCTTTTGATAAGGTAATGGAAGGATTTAAATTACCGAAAAATACAGAAGAAGAAAAAGAACATAGAAGAAAAACAATACAAGATGGATTAATAATAGCAGCAGAAGTACCTTTGGAAATTGCAAAAGAAGCTTTTGAAATAATGCCTATAGCTGAGGTAGTAGTTGAAAAAGGTAATAAAAATGCAGTAACTGATGGTTTAGTATCGGCTATGCTTGCTAGAACAGCAGTACTTTCAGCACTTTTAAATGTAAAAATAAATCTAGATTCCATTAAAGATTTAGCATATGTAGAAAAAACCAGAAAAATTGTAGAAAACCTTGAAAAAATGGCTGTTGAAAAGGAAAAAGAAATATTGGAAAAATCACCGTTATAGTAGTATAATCAAAATGGTGATAAAATGAAAAAAGCAGGAATTGGAAAAATAGCCATAAGAATATCTATTGCGGATAAAGAAGAGAAAGATTCTTTAATAGAGAAATATTCTAAAAAAAATTATCATATTTTAACAGGACAGGCTGGCTCTATGGATTCTAAGAACATTATTGCAGCTATTGAAACGGCAGCGATGAGAAAAGATTTCATCAGAGAAAATTATAGAGAAGAACATGCTCTGTATCATGCTACAATGGAAGCCTTTACAGGATATTGCAGAGGACAGGTAGAACTTGGTGAAGTTTTGAGAAGTACAGGCTTGGTGTATACTTTAGTTAGAGGAAATCTAATAGTAGATGATAAATCTTCAGGAAGTTGGCTTTCAGTAGTGCTTTACGGTGAGATAGGCTCTCCTAGACACGGGTTTGAGCATGAAGCAATAGGTATGGGTATACAACCTATTTAATTGACTAATTTAACAATTTATAATAAAATATATTTGAACTAAATAGCCTATAGAAATTAGATATTAGGAGGCAAATTTGGACTGAAACTCAGTCCCGATTTGTCTTTTTATTTTTTGGAAGGAGATAAAATGGAGAAAATATTTATCGATGGAAACAGTTTGACACTGGACGAATTAGTCAAAGTGACCAGAGAAAACTGGGAAGTTGAATTAAAAAGAGAAGCAGTGGAAAAAATTAAGGAATCAAGAAAAAAAGTAGATTATTTTTTGGAAAAGAACAAAAAGATATATGGTATAAATACTGGATTTGGTAAATTTAGTGATGTTATAATTTCTAAAGAAGAATCTAAACTTCTGCAAAAAAACCTAATAATAACTCATGCAGTCGGTGCAGGGAATTTTTTTGACAGAGATATTGTTAGAGGTATAATGCTTTTAAGAGTAAATGCTTTATCTAAAGGATATTCTGGTATAAGATTATCAACAGTGAAAACATTAATTGATATGATAAATAACCAGGTACATCCTTTGATTCCGGAAAAGGGTTCTTTAGGAGCAAGTGGAGATTTAGCACCTTTATCTCATATGGTACTGCCGATGATTGGACTAGGTAAAGTAGAATATAGAGGAGAGATATATTCCGGTAAAGAAGGAATGGAGCTGGCAGGAATAGATATAATAGAATTAACATCTAAAGAAGGATTGGCTTTAATTAATGGAACTCAGGTTATGACTGCAGTAGGTGCTTTAACTTTATATGACGGAATAAAATTGTCAAAATTAGCAGATATAGCAGCCGGATTGTCTTTTGAAGCTCAAAATGGAATAATAACCGCATTAGATAAAAGAGTACATGAAGTAAGACCTCATAAAGGTCAAAAAGATACTGCAGAAAATTTATTGAAAATAATGGAAGATAGTAAAATGACAACTAATCAAGGGGAAATAAGAGTTCAGGATGCTTATTCTCTAAGATGCACCCCTCAGGTACACGGAGCTACCAAAGATACTTTGAATTATGTAAAAGAGAAGATTTTAATAGAAATAAATTCTGTAACGGATAATCCTATAATTTTTGATGAAACAGGAATATCAGGAGGGAATTTTCACGGACAACCTGTTGCCCTTCCCTTCGATTTTATGAGTATAGCCTTAGCTGAACTTGCGAATATTTCAGAAAGAAGGCTAGAAAGACTTGTTAATCCTTCATTAAGCAAACTCCCTGCATTTTTAGTTGAAAAAGGTGGATTAAACAATGGATTTATGATAGTACAATATTCTGCAGCTTCATTAGTATCTGAAAACAAAAGTCTCTCTCATCCTGCAAGTGTTGATAGCATATCTTCTTCTGCAAATCAAGAAGATCATGTATCCATGGGAACTATAGGAGCTAGAAAAGCTATGGAAATAATGAAAAACACAAGGAGAGTTTTAGCAATGGAGATGATGTGTGCATGTCAAGGGGTAGACTTAAGAGGAAACAAAGGATTAGGAAAAGGTACAAAAAAGGCTTATGATATAATAAGAAGCAAAATATCTATGCTTACAGAGGATAGAGAACTTTACGAAGATATAAATAAATGTGAAAGTTTACTAATAGAAGATAAAATATTAAAAGAGGTAGAAAAGTTAATCCGATTTCAAATATAGATAAGTATTAAAGTGTGGAATCCGGGTATAAATTAAATAAGAATATGATAGGAGGTATTAATATGGACCCTTATAAAATCATAGGACTTATTGTAATAATATATGCCGGATTTCTATTTATGTGGACAAATTCAAAGCCACATTTTGTATGGAATAACTTTAAGGTAAAGTTTATGAGAAAAAAATTTGGAGATGATGCAGCAGAAAAAATTCTTTATGGACTTTCTATTTTGATAGCGGTTGTAGGGATATTTATGGTAATAATATAATAATTTGATAAATAATAAATCTTGATATAAAATTAAAACAAAAACAAGAGGTGAATTATGAAAGACAAAACAACTTGGGTAGATTTTAATATTTTGGAAAGGTTTATGACGGATGTTTTTATTAAAATGGATGTACCTAAAGAAGATGCAGCTATAATAGCAGATGTTTTGATAAATGCTGATAAAAGAGGTATAGATTCACATGGTATTGGAAGATTTAAACCTATATACATAGACAGGATAGACGATGGAATTTTAAATGTAAAAACTAAAGTAGATATTGTCAAAGAAAGTCCCACTACAGCAGTTTTAGATGGAAACGATGGTATAGGTCACGTAATATCTAAAAAAGCCATGAATATGGCAATAAATAAAGCTGATGAGTACGGGATGGGTATGGTGGCTGTAAGAAATTCATCTCATTACGGTTTTGCCGGCTACTATCCTTTAATGGCTGTTGAGAAAAATATGATAGGAATTACCGGAACTAATGCAAGACCATCTATTGCTCCAACCTTTGGTGTAGAGAATATGCTAGGAACAAATCCTTTAACAATTGCTATGCCAACGGATGAAAAGTTCCCCTTTTTATTAGATTGTGCTACATCAATATCTCAAAGAGGAAAAATAGAAAAGCTTGCAAGAGAAGGGAAAGAAACTCCTTCTGGTTGGGTTATAGGTAGAGATGGATCAGCAAGGACAGATACAGAACAGATACTCAAAGACCTGATAAGCGGAGAAGCAGCCTTATCACCTTTAGGCGGAATAGGAGAAGAATTAGCAGGTTATAAAGGTTACGGATATGCTACAGTTGTTGAGATACTTTCGGCTGCTTTACAGGGAGGAATATTTTTAAAATCCTTGTCTGGGTATGATAAGGAGGGAATTAAACAACCTTATCACTTAGGACATTTTTTCATAGCTATTAAAGTAGAAAATTTCATTGAAGTAGAAGAATTTAAAAAAACAACAGGAGAAATTCTAAGGCAGTTGAGAAATTCGAAAAAAATGCCTGGTGCAGAAAGAATTTTTACAGCAGGTGAAAAAGAGCATATAGCATGGGAAGAAAGAAAAAATAAAGGAGCACCTTTAAATAAGGTTTTAAGAAAACAGTTAGTTGAATTAAGAAATAGATTTTCTCTAGATTACAAATTTGATTTTGAATAAAATAAACAAAATTAAGGCTACTTCAAAGAAGTAGCCTTAATAATCTATCGCAGAAAACTGCAAGATAGGGGGAGTGGGGACATTTCATTTATAATATACCCTCACATTTACCATATATACAAAAATTATTATTAAAGTTTTGTAATAATATCTCCTACCTTATATACATCTCCAGCACCCATTGTCATTATTATGTCTTTTGATGATGAATTTTTCATTAGATATTCTGCGGCATCTTGAAAACTTTTTTCATATACTGCATTAACATTATTCTTTATTAGATTATCAACTAAATCCTTTGAAGATACTGTGCCATCATTTTTTTCCCTAGCAGCATATATATCTATGATTACAACTTTACTAGCAGAAGAAAATGCTTGAGAAAACTGTTTCATCAATTTTTCTGTTCTTGAATATGTATGAGGTTGAAAAACTACTAGTACATCACCTTCAGTCAAGGTTGATACAGTATCTAGTGTAGCTTTAATTTCTGTTGGATGATGTGCATAATCATCTATAATAATACGATTTTTATATGTGCCTTTGTATTCAAATCTTCTCTTAGTACCTGAAAAATTCTCCAATCCATTTTTTATTGAACAATTTGTAACACCTGTTATATATGCGCATGTAGCAGCGGCTAAAGAATTATAAATATTATGAAGTCCCGGAACCTTCAGTTTTACATGACAGATTTTTTTTCCTTCTATAAATAAATCATATGAAGGATATGGAGTAAATTTAACGTCTACAGCTTTTGCATAAGAATCATTATTTATTCCGAAAGATTTAATGTTGCATGATAAATCATTAAATAAATTTATTTGATTATTATCATCAGCATTATACACAAGAAATCCGTAGGATGGAATTTTTTCAGCAAACTCTCTAAAGGCATTTTTTATTTCGTTTAAATCCTTATAATAATCAAGATGATCTTCTTCTATATTTAATACTGCTCCAATGTAAGGGCTAAAATTTAGAAAGTTCCGCTTATATTCACAAGCTTCAGTCAAAAAATAATTCTTTTTCCCTAATCTTATATTACCTTCAATAGCCTGATACTCTCCTCCTAATAAAATGGTAGGATCAATATCAGTATTCATCATAATATCTGCAAGCATTCCTGTAGTTGTTGTTTTACCATGAGTACCGGATATAGCCGTTGTTTTGTAGTAGTCATTCATCAACTGACCTAAAAAGACTGCTCTTTCAACTAGTGGAATACCTAAAGTTAATGCTTTTTGATATTCGGGATTATCTTCTCCGATAGCTGATGTATATACTACTAAATCTATATTATTTATATTATTCTCATTGTGGCCTATAAAAACTTCGGCACCTTTATTCTTGAGTACATCCGTCATATGAGATTGTGTAATATCAGAACCTGATACTTGAACACCTTTATCAAGCATTATTTGAGCTAAGGCACTCATACTGATACCACCAATTCCTATGAAATGAATAGAAGTATAATTTTTCATTTAATAACCACCTTTTTTAATATTAGAATCATTATAACAAAAATTAAAAATATTTAAAAGTATCAGTTCTTGTAATTAACGAACAAAGAATGTATAATTAACACAATAATTCGTATAGAGGTGAACAAATGAAAAAATATAAAAGAAATCAAAGAATAGGAGCTTTAATGAAAATATTTTCTGAAAGACCTAATCATATATTTTCATATAATTATTTTTCCGAAATTTTTAATTCAGCTAAATCTACTATAAGTGAAGACATTGTAATAGTTAAAAACATAGTAGAAGAATTTAATTACGGAGAAATTAAAACAATTGCAGGAGCTTCCGGAGGTGTTGTGTTCACACCTAAAATAAAAAAAGATGAGATCAAAAGGATACAAGAGGAACTATGCGAGGTGTTTTCTGATGAAAAAAGAATAATACCCGGGGGATTTATCTATATGACAGATATATTCAATAACCCCTATTATGTACAAAATATAGCTAAAATAATAGTTTCTATGTATGAAGATAAAGATATAGATTATGTGGTTACAGTTGAGACTAAAGGTATCCCGGCAGCCTTAATGACAGCCAAAGAAATGGATGTACCTTTAGTAGTAATAAGAAGAAATACAAAGGTTACGGAAGGAAGTACTTTAAGCATAAATTATGTATCCGGATCATCTAATAAAATACAAACAATGACACTATCAAGAAGAGCATTGAAAGAAGGATCTAAAGTTTTAATTGTAGATGATTTCATGAAAGGCGGAGGAACCGTCCGAGGAATGAAGGATATGATGAGTGAATTTAATGTAGAAGTAGAAGGGGTTTCGGTAGTCATTTCTACTAAAGAACCTAAAAAGAAACTTTTTAATGATTATAATTCATTATTACTACTTGAAAAAGTAGATGAAGAAAATAAGGAAATAGTCATTAAACCTAATAAATTACAAGGGTTTTAAAGAATAAAAATTTTGCTTTTTTTATTAAAATATAGTAAAATATATTATAGTTTGGACATAATTTTTCAAGAAGGTGGTGAAACCATGCAAATTACAGATGTAAGAGTTAGAAAAATCAACTCTGAAGGCAAGATGAAAGCCATCGTTTCTGTTACTTTTGATGATTGCTTTGTTGTACATGACATTAAAATTATCGATGGACAAAATGGACCTTTCATAGCTATGCCAAGTAGAAAAATGCCAGATGGCGAATTTAAGGATATAGCACACCCAATCAACTCTGAAACTAGAGCTATGATACAGGATGCTGTGTTTGCTGCGTATGAAGAAAAGTTGGCGGAAGAAGAGGAATAATTTAATATTACTATCCGCGAGGGTCTAATTAGACCCTTTTTTATTGTGTTATTTGATTTGTTTAGATATAATATTGTCAATAGCAATATATAGTTGTATAATATCATAGGAATTGAGGTGATAAAATGAATATAGGAATAATTCTAGCAGCAGGAGAAGGTACTAGGATGAAATCTAAAACACCTAAAGTCTTACATGAAGTCATGGGTAAGAAGATTATTCAATATGTTTTAGATGCATGTAGAGAAGGTAAGATTGATAAAAAAGTATTAATTTTAGGTCATGGGAAGGATAAAATATTAAAATCACTTGAAAATAAAGATTTTAAATGGAAAGAACAGCCAATAGGTGAAGACAAGCCCTACGGTACAGGATATGCTGTAATGCAAGCTGCAGATTATATTGAAGTAAATTCTACTGTTGTTATTTTAAATGGAGATGTACCTTTAATAGAAGGAGAAACTTTAGATAAATTTATTAGTTTTCACAAAAACAACACAAACACAGCTTCAGTACTTACTGCAGAAATAAAAGATCCTTCGGGATACGGCAGAATATTGAGAGATAAAAATCAAATTATAGGTATTGTTGAAGAAAAAGATGCATCAGAAGAAGAAAAGAAAATTAAAGAGATAAACTCAGGAATTTACTGTTTCGATGGAAAAGAATTGAAAAAAATTCTAAATGAGTTGGACAATGATAATTCTCAAAATGAATACTATATTACTGATGGAATAAAAAAAATTGTAGAAAAAGGATTCAAGGTAGGTGGGTATAAAATATCAGATACCGTACAAATTAAAGGAGTAAATAACAGGATTCAGCTTTCAGAACTAAGCAATGAAGAAAAGCTTAGAATAAATAAAAAGCATATGCTTAATGGTGTTACTATCATTGATCCTGATAATACATATATTGAAAGAGATGTTAAGATAGGAATAGATACAACAATATATCCCAACACTTTTTTAGAAGGAAATACTGAAATAGGAGAAAATAATATTATTGGACCGGGAACAAGAATTCAAAGTTCACAAATAGGAAGCAATAATACTATTGAAAATTCAAAAATAATAAAATCCACACTTCAAAATAATAATGAAATAGGACCTTATGCATACATTAGACCTAAATGTAAAATTGGTAATAATGTTAAAATAGGTGATTTTGTAGAAATGAAAAATACAACTATAGGAGATAATTCTAAAGCTTCTCATCTAGCATACTTAGGCGATGGTGAAATAGGTGAAGATGCAAATATAGGATGTGGAGTAATATTTGTTAATTACGATGGCAAGAAAAAACATAAGACAATTATTAAAGATGGAGCCTTTGTGGGAAGTAATTCCAACTTAGTTGCACCCATAGTAATAAATGAGGGAGCTTATATTGCCTGTGGCTCAACAATTACTGAAGAAGTAGAAAAAAATTCTCTGGCGATTGGAAGGGCGAGACAGGTTACAAAAATAAATAAAGGAAAAAATAGGTATAAATAGGAGGTTATAATGCTTTTACATAACGCTGGAATCAAGCTATTTAGCGCTGGTTCCAATAATAAATTGGCTGAGAAAGTTAGCAAAGAACTGGGACAACCTTTAGGAGATTGCAGAGTTGGGGCTTTTAGTGATGGAGAAACATCTATAGAAATCAGAGAGTCTGTAAGAGGAGCAGATGTATTCGTTATACAGCCTACATGTCCACCGGTAAATGAAAATTTAATGGAATTATTGATATTTATTGATGCTTTAAAAAGAGCATCTGCTGGTAGAATCAATGCAGTTATACCATATTACGGTTATGCAAGACAGGATAGAAAAACAAAAGCTAGGGACCCTATTACATCAAAGTTAGTAGCTGATATGATAGCTGCAGCGGGAGCTCATAGAGTAGTAACTATGGATTTACATGCTGGGCAAATACAGGGTTATTTTAATGTACCTGTGGACCATCTATTGGGAGGACCAATTCTAGCAAGATATATACAACCCATATTAGATGAAAATACAGTTATTGTATCCCCAGATGTAGGTGGAGTATTAAGGGCTAGAAATTTTGCGACTTCATTGGATTTACCAATAGCCATAATAGAAAAAAGAAGACAAAAAGCAAATGTTTCTGAAGTTATGAATGTTGTAGGAGATATTGAAAACAAGAATGTTGTATTAATTGACGATATTGTTGATACTGCTGGCTCTTTAACAAAAGCAGCCAAGGTGCTTAAGGATTTAGGTGCTAAAGAAGTTTATGCTTGTGCAACACATGGAGTTTTATCCGGACCGGCTATAGAAAGAATAGAAAACTCTGTAATTAAAGAACTTGTAATTACAGATACAATTCCACTAACAAAAGAAAAGCAAATAGATAAAATTACTGTAGTAAGTACGGCACCATTATTAGCGGATGTAATAAAAAGAGTATCCGAAGGCAGATCTATTAGTAAGCTATTTGAGTAATGAGGTGAAAGTATGCATTTTATAATCGGCTTGGGAAATGTTGGCAGAAGGTATGCTGGTACGAGACATAATGTTGGATTTGATACAATTGACTATCTTGCCTACAAAAACAAAGTTAAGCTTGATAAAGCTAAGTTTAATTCTGTATTTGGAGAGTATAGAATAAATGGGGAGAGAGTCTTATTAGTAAAACCAACTACATATATGAATAGAAGTGGTTTTGCAGTTTTTGATCTTAAGAATTTTTATAAGGTACCAACTGAAAACATAATTGTCATTTACGATGATGTAGATTTAGAATTAGGCAAATTAAGAATAAGACCTAACGGAAGTGCAGGATCTCATAATGGTATGAAATCGATAATACACCAGTTGGGTGTGGATGATTTTCCAAGAATAAGAATTGGTGTAGGAAAAGACGATAGAATGGATTTAGCTGCCTACGTACTTCAAAAATTTCCTGATGATGAAAGAGAAGCTGTAAAAGAAATAATTGAGAAAGCTGGAGATTCGGCTGAAGAAATAATAAAAAAAGACATAGATAAAGCAATGAATATGTTTAATATAAGATAGCACATGCTCGGGTAAAACTCACCCGAGCATTAGCAGGTTACAGGTGAAAGATGAAAGATATATATTTAAAAACTCTAGAGAAAAACAAAAATTTAATAGAAATTATTGATTCTATAAATAACGGTATAAATCCTATTATTTACGGGTTAAGTGAAGACGTTATGGCTTTTTTATCTGCTTACATAAGAGAAAAAGAAAATAAGAAAGTATTAATAGTTACATATGGTGATATTCGTGGAAGTCGGATAAATAGAAAGATTAATACTTATACGGAAGACAGTTATCATTTAAAAAGCAAACAATTTATATTATACGGTATAGAAGCACTAAGCAGAGATGATATGTACAGTCGTATTAATGTAATGGAACAGGCTGTTAAAGACAGGAGTGCTATTTTTGTTGCTTCACAAAATGCGGTTACAGATAGAGTGATGAGAAAAGAGAGATTCAAAAGTTTCTCTTTGAAAATAAATTTTGATACTCTTATTGATACTGAAAAGTTATCAAAAAATCTAGTTGTAATGGGATATAAAAGAGTATCTCAAGTTGAAGGGAAAGGACAGTTTTCAATTAGGGGAGGGATAATAGATGTTTTTTCTCCCTGGCAGGATAATCCTTATAGAATTGAACTCTATGGAGATGAAATAGATTCAATTAGATCATTTGATTACAGAAGTCAAAGATCAATTGAAAATATTGAAGAATGTCTGTTAATACCTTGCTGTGAAATACTGCTAAAGGATGAAGAAATAAATAAAACCAAAGAAAATATAGAAAAAGATTATAATTTAAGCTTAAAGAATATAACTAATAGAGAAGTAGAAGAAAATTTAAATAATCTTTATAGCGATATGATTGAATCTTTAGATAATAGAGATTATATAGATAATGCAGAATTCTTTTCTCCCTACACTCCTCTAGAATATTCTAATTTTCTTGATTATTTTGAAGATGATACAGTTGTCATTTTTGACGAACCGAATAGAATTAGTGAAGAAGATAAAACAAGAGAATTGGAATTCAACGAAAAATATGTAGATTTATACGAAAAAGGAAAGGTATTTAAAAAACATAGAAATATTTTTATTAATTACACAAATGTACTGAGCTTTATTAAGAAAAATTTAAGATACATAGTATATAATTCTATATTAAAGAACAACAAAAACTTTTCGGATAATATAAAAATCAATTTTGAAAGTAAAGAAGTAAGGTCGTATTACGGTAATTTAGTAGAGTTAGCTGAAGATATAGAAAACTACAAAAAAAAGGGTTTTAGAATAGTAATAAACATTTCTTCATTAGAAAAGGGCATAAAACTTTTTGATGATTTAAAAACCTTAGATTGTAAAGTTGGCGTTTCTGGAAAAGGAGATTCAAAGGTTATTACTTCTCATGCTCTAATAACAAAAGGATATATAGAAAAAGGATTTGAGCTACCTCAAGCAAAATTTATTCTACTGACGGAAAAAGAAATATTTGGACGAATAAAAAAGAAGAAATCAAAAAAAAGAAAATCTAAAGGTTCAAAGATAGAAACCTTTACAGATTTAAACATAGGCGATTACGTTGTTCATGAATACTATGGAATTGGTAGGTATATTGGAATTGAAAAAATAGAAGTAAAAGAAATTACTAAAGATTACCTTACTATAGAGTATAAAAACAATGATAGACTTTTTGTTCCTGTTGATCAGATGGATTTAGTTCAAAAATATATTGGAGCTGATTCAGAAAAACCTAAAATCAATAAAATGGGTGGTAATGAATGGAAGAAAAAGAAAGATAAAGTTCAAAAAGCAATAGAAGATATGACAGAAGAGTTATTGGAGCTTTATGCTAAAAGAAATTCAGTAAAGGGTTATACTTTTTCTGAGGATAGTCAATGGCAAAAAGAATTTGAAGAAGAATTTCCATATGAAGAAACAGATGACCAACTTAGATGTGTTGAGGAAATAAAGGGTGATATGGAAACTTCTATACCCATGGACAGACTTTTATGTGGAGATGTAGGCTTTGGCAAAACTGAAGTTGCAATTAGGAGTATTTTTAAAGCCGTATTTGATGGCAAACAAGCAGCAGTTCTTGTTCCTACAACTATTTTAGCCCAGCAGCATTACTCAAATATGGTTGAGAGATTTAGGAATTATCCAATAACTATAGAAATGTTAAGCAGATTTAGAACGAAAAAACAGCAAAAAGACATATTAAAAAAATTAAAAAACGGACTAGTGGATGTTGTTATAGGAACACATAGATTACTTTCTAGGGATGTAAAATACAAAGATTTAGGATTGCTTGTAGTAGATGAAGAGCAAAGATTTGGTGTAAAACATAAAGAAAAAATAAAAGAGATTAAGACCAATGTGGATGTACTTACCTTAACTGCTACACCTATTCCAAGAACTCTACATATGTCATTGATTGGAATAAGGGATATGTCTGTAATTGAAGAACCTCCTGGAGAGAGATTACCGATACAAACCTTTGTTATTGAGAATAATCCGGGATTCATCCGAGAGGCATTAACCAAGGAATTATCTAGAGGAGGACAGGTGTATTATGTACATAATAGAGTTCACGACATACAGGAAAAAGCAGCCAAAATACAAGCCTTGGTTCCAGAGGCTAAAATAGCTGTAGCTCATGGTCAAATGAATGAACACGAACTGGAAAATATTATGATAGATTTCATCAATAATAAATACGATATTTTAGTATGTACAACAATTATAGAAACAGGAATGGATATAAAAAATGTCAATACTATGATAATTGATGAAGCTGACAAATTTGGATTGTCACAGTTGTATCAACTTAGAGGTAGGATAGGGAGAAGCAATAGAACATCTTTTGCTTATCTAACATATGAAAGAGACAAAGTACTATCAGAAATAGCAGAAAAAAGACTCAAAGCTGTAAAAGAGTTTACTGAGTTTGGATCGGGATTTAAAATTGCTATGAGAGATTTGGAGTTAAGAGGTGCGGGAAACTTATTAGGTGCACAGCAACACGGACATATGGCGGCTATAGGTTATGATTTATTTGTAAAAATGTTGGAGAGAACTGTTAAACAGGTAAAAGGTATTAAAAAAGAAAGCTATGAACATGCTATGGTAACAATTGACCTCGATATAAATGCTTATATTCCAAAGACATATATTGAAGATGAAGAACAAAAAATTGAAATATACAAGAAAATTTCTGCTGTAGAAGAAAGAGATGACATATTTGATGTTGCAGATGAGATAATTGACAGGTATGGAGAAATACCTTTGGAAGTAAATAACTTGCTGAAATTATCTACCGTCAAAATTTATTCGAAAAAATTAGGAATCAAAGAAATTAAACAAAAAAACAATAAACTTTTCATAGAATTCAGAGAAGAGGATGAATTAATAAATCAAACTCTAGGGCTTTTGTTAAAAGACTACAAAAATAATATTGAAAAAGTAACAAAAGATTATAGACTCATATATAAAATAAAAGAAGTAACCGAAAGCATATTAGACAACCTTGAAAATATGTTTGAAAAAATATATAATCAAATGACTAATGTGTAATTGTCATAAAATAATAGGAGGAAATGATGAAAAACAAAAAAATAATTTTAATGTTAGCATTAACTTTAGTTATAGGAATGTTATCAGGTTGTATTCAAAAAGCTGAAGGTGATGAAGCAGCAATTGTAAATGGAGAATCAATATCTAAGGAAGCATATCTTAATGAACTGAATATTTATAAAAATATGTATGAAGCACAGTATGGAAATGATATCTGGAGTATTGAAATAGAAGCTGGAAAAAGTTTTGAAAGATATTTAAAAGAGTCAGTACTTGAAAACATGATTACAGATAAAGCTTTAGAACAGATTGCATTAGAAAATGGTGTAGAAGTAAGTGATGAAGAATTAGAGAGTCAATTCGAAACATATAAATCACAATTTCCATCAGATGAAGATTACCAAACATTTCTAGATACAAATATGATGACTGAAGATTACCTTAAAAATACAATAAGAAAAGATCAACTAATCAACGAATATCTACAAGATTATAGTCAGGAATTAGAAGTTAACGATTCTGATTTAGAGACTTATTACGAAGAAAATAAAGATGGAATTGATAAAGTAAGAGCCAGTCATATTTTAGTAGAAGATCCTATGGTTGCTCAAGATGTACTTGCAAAGCTATACGAAGGTGAAGATTTTGCTGAGATGGCTAAAGAATATTCTATTGATGGTTCAGCACAATCAGGAGGAGACTTAGGCTTTTTTGGAAAGGGCCAGATGATACCAGAATTTGAAGAAGTAGCCTTTAGTTTAGAAGTAGGAGAACTTAGCGGTCTTGTAGAAAGTCAGTTTGGTGTTCATATAATCAAAGTAACTGAAAAACAAACTACCTTTGAAGAAAATAAAGAAGCAGTTGAGGAACAGTATAGAAGTAATTTATTCAATGAAAGAGTGACTGAGATTAGAGAAAGTGCAGATGTGGAAAAAGTAGTAGATTACGATAATATAGATTTAGGTATAGAAGAATCTTCTGATGAAGATCCTTCAGAAGAGGAATTAGAAGCTGAAGAGCCTTCTAATGATACTGAAGAATTAGAAGAGGAATCAGAATAAGAAAAACAAAAAATTAAGGAGTGTAGTATATGAAAATAAAATTTACTGGTGCAGCAGGAACTGTAACAGGATCTTGTCATTATATAGAGATTGAAGATAAAAAAATACTACTAGATTGTGGCCTATTTCAAGGTAAAAAAGAAGTTGAAGAGCTTAATTATGAAGAATTGCAATTTAACCCGGCAGAAATAGATTACTTGTTTTTAAGCCATTCCCATATAGATCACAGTGGGAGAATACCTTTACTGGTGAAGAAAGGTTTTAAAGGTAAAATCTATGCAACAAAACCTGCCAGTGATTTATGTTCTATAATGCTTATGGATAGTGCTCATATTCAGGAAGTAGAAGCAGAGTGGAAAACGAGAAAAGCACTAAGAAAAGGGGAGGAAGAAGTAAAGCCCCTATACGATACGAAGGATGCAGAAGAATCCCTTAAATACTTTAAACCAATACTATACAATCAAAAAGTAGAAATTGATGAGAATATAACTCTTAGATTTAAAGATGCAGGACATATACTAGGATCAGCAATAATAGAATTATGGATTAAAGAAAATAGTCAGGAAGAAAAGCTGGTGTTTACAGGGGATTTAGGAATGAAAAACAAGCCAATACTTAGAAATCCAGAAATAATTGAAGAGTGTGACTATTTAATTATTGAGTCAACTTATGGAAATAGATTGCATGAAGAAGTAGAAAAAAGGACTGAGAAATTAGTAGATATCCTTGTAGATACTGTTAAGAAAAACGGAACAGTAGTAATTCCTTCTTTTGCTGTAGGTAGAACTCAAGATATCATATATGAATTGAATAAATACTATGATGGTCACGAGACAGAAACTACTAAGATACTTAAAGATATTCCTGTTTTTATCGATAGTCCACTGGCTACGAAAGCAACTGAAATTTTCAACAAAAATCCTCAAGCTTTTGATGAAGAAGCAAGGGGTTATATAATGAAAGGTGATAATCCTTTATTTTTTAAAAACCTTCATTTTACTCAAAGTGTAGACGAGTCAAAAGCTTTAAATATTTCTACGGAACCCAAAATTATAATTTCAGCAAGTGGTATGTGTGAAGCTGGAAGAATAAGGCATCATTTAAAGCATAATCTTTGGAGAAATAATGCTGCAGTAGTTTTCGTAGGATATCAAGCCGATGGAACATTAGGACAGAGACTAAAAGATGGTGAAAAAGAAGTAAAGATTCTTGGTGAAGAAATTAAGGTAAATGCTAAAATATACAGTATTGAAGGATTTTCCGGTCATGGAGATAGAGACGATTTAATATCCTGGTTAAAGGAATTAAAGTCAGCTCCTAAAAAAACTTTTATAGTTCACGGTGAAGAAGATTCTAGAGAAAATTTTGCAGAAACTGTAAAAACAGAATTAGGAATAGATACTATAATACCAAAAAAAGACGAAGAGTTTGAAGTTACTTTAGAAAAAGTAGAAAGCTTAGGTCATGAAGATGGAAGAGTACTATTTAAATCCTTAAAAAAAATAGCTGAAGAGGAAAATGAGCTAGTTGAGATTGAAAAAGTACACAAATTAAAAGAAAAACTTATTGAGCTTAAAGAACTATTTAATAAAACCACTGATATTACAGACGGTAGTTTAAAAGAGGAACTAACAAAGAAAGAGTACAATAAAATTAATAATAGAATAATAGAACTTGAAAAAAGCATAGTAAATTTAACAATGTCAAGTGGAAAATAATCATAAACAAAAATCCCTTAGATTTAAAATCTAAGGGATTTTAACTACTGAAAATAATTAAAGCAAGAAGAACGACAACAATTACTATACCTACAATATAAATAGAATATGTGATACTATTCATTTT
>JAWSUU010000044.1:0-16128 GCA_033549325.1 Bacillota bacterium
TGAATATAATTAAAAAGCAGGAAAAATTCAAAAAAAATATTCAGAATAAAGCTGAAGAAATAAATAAAAGTATTGAGAAAGAAAATTATATAGATTTAAAAGAAAATTTTAATGAATTATTAGATTTAATAAACAAACTTTAGGAGTTGTAATTATGATATTTGAAAGTTTATCCAATAAACTTCAAGAAACCTTATCTAAACTTACCAAAAAAGGTAAGCTTACTGAAAAAGATATAGATACAATTTTAAGAGAAATTAAATTATCTTTGCTTGAAGCAGATGTTAACTTTAAAGTAGTTAAAAAATTTGTCAAGAATATTAAAGAAAAAGCTATTGGAGAAGAAATTCTAGAGAGCCTAACACCTGGACAGCAGGTTATAAAAATTGTAAATGACGAAATGGTAAATCTCCTTGGCGAAAAAACTGAAGATATAAAAATTAATCCAAATAACATAACAACAATAATGATGTGTGGATTGCAGGGTGCTGGTAAAACTACAACTACTGCAAAAATAGGAAAAAAATATAAATCAAAAAATAAAAATCCTCTCTTTGTTGCATGTGATGTTTATAGACCTGCAGCAGTAAAACAATTACAGGTATTAGGAGAAAAAACCGATATAGATGTATTTACCGGTGAAGAAGGAGAAAGTCCTTTAAAAATAGCAAAAACCGCTTTAAATTATGCTAAGAAAAACGGAAAAGACCTGCTTCTCTTTGATACTGCTGGAAGATTACATATTGATGAAAAAATGATGGAAGAATTAGAAGATATTAAAAATATTATAGACCCTGATGAGATACTCTTAGTTTTAGATTCAATGACAGGACAGGAAGCAGTTAATATAGCTAAAGAGTTTGACAAAAATTTGGATATATCAGGAATTATATTATCTAAAATAGATGGAGATGCTAGAGGCGGAGCCGCCCTTTCCATTAGCTCCATAATAGGTAAACCTATTAAATTTGTAACAACAGGAGAAAAATTAGATGAATTGGAAATTTTCCATCCTGATAGAATGGCATCAAGAATCTTAGGAAAGGGAGATGTTCTTAGTTTAATAGAGAAAGCTCAATCATCCTTTGACGAAAAAAAGGCAAAAGAATTAGAAAAAAAATTGATGAAAAACCAGTTTACCTTTGATGATTTTCTAGATCAAATGGAACAGATGCAAAACTTAGGACCGCTAGATCAAATTTTAGAAATGATGCCTGGTGCAAACAGTAAAAAACTTAAAAATATAAAAATTGATGAAAAAGAGATAACTCATGTAAAAGCAATAATACAATCAATGACAAAAGAAGAAAGAGTTAAACCGGATATAATAAATGGAAGCAGAAGAAAAAGAATAGCAGCGGGTAGCGGTACTTCGATTCAGAAGGTAAATAGGCTACTTAAACAATATAAAGAAATGAAGAAAATGATGAAAAACATGAACAAAATGGGAAACATGATGTCAGGAAAAAAAGGGTTAAAACTACCTTTTTAATATAATAAATTAAATAATAGGAGGTGTAATAATGGCAGTAAAAATCAGATTAAAAAGAATGGGTGCAAAGAAGACTCCTTTTTATAGAGTAGTAGTTGCAGATTCAAGAGCTCCAAGAGATGGTAAATTTATCGAAGAAATAGGTTACTACAATCCTTTAACAGAGCCAAAAGAGATAAAAATAGATAATGAAAAAGCTTTAGAATGGATTGGAAAAGGAGCACAACCAACTGACACTGTTAGAATATTACTTAGAAAAAACGGTGCATTTGATAAAGAATAATTAAGAGAAATAATAAAGGCGGTGCAATTATGGGAGAATTAGTAGAATATATTGCAAAAGCATTAGTTGATAATCCGGATAAAGTAAGTATTAAAGAAATTGAAGGAGACAAATCAATTATTATTGAATTAAGTGTTGCTGAAGAAGATATGGGCCAGGTAATTGGTAAAAAAGGAAGAATTGCCAAGGCAGTTAGAACTTTAGTAAAAGCAGCAGCTACAAAAGAAAATAAAAGAGTAATTGTAGAAATAGTTCAATAAACAATATAGGATTAGCTTATGCTAATCCTATTTAAAGGTGAAGATATGGAATTTTATAAGACGGGAAAAATCATAAACACTCATGGATTAAAAGGATTAATAAGAATTGATTACTACCATTATCAACCTGAGAAGTTGATGGAAGTATCAAGTATATATATAGGTAATGAAAAAATAAAATACCCAATAAAAAGCATTACTGCTAATAAAAAAATTCTACTCAATTTAGAGGGTATAGACAGTATAGAAAAGGCTGAAAAATTAAAAAACTCCGATATATTTATTAATCTAGAAGAAAAAGAAATATTAATTGAAGATAAGGATGAATATTTCATTGAAGATATTATTGGTTTAAGAGTATATGATGAAGAAGATAATTATATAGGAAAAATTACTAACATTCTTAAAACCGGTAAAAATGATATATATGAACTAGATAATGATGTAAAAAAATTAATACCAGCATCAAAGCAATTTATAAAAGAAATAGATTTAAAAAATAATAAAATGATAGTTAAATTAATTGAAGGATTGATTGAATGAAAATAACTGTTCTAACTTTGTTCCCTGAAACAATGGAATCACTACTAGAATACAGCATAATAGGTAAAGCAGTTGAAAAATGTTTACTTAACATTAATTATGTAAACATTAGAAACTACTCTCAAAATAAACACAAAAAGGTTGATGACTATCCATACAGCGGTGGACCAGGAATGCTTTTGAAAGCAGATTCTCTGTCAGAAGCTTTAGATGACATGATAAGTATCGAATCAAAAGTTATATACATGAGTCCAAAAGGCAAGTTATTGAATCAAGAAAAAGTTAAAGAGCTATCTAAAGAAGAGAATATTGTAATAATTTCAGGACATTATGAAGGAATTGATCAGAGAGTAATAGACAACTATGTAGATGAAGAAATATCTATTGGAGATTATATATTAACAGGTGGGGAGTTACCAGCCCTTGTATTAATTGATTCGATTGCAAGATTAATACCTGGAGTCTTGGGAAATGAAGATTCACACCAAAATGAAACCTTTGAAGATAATTTACTTGAACATCCCCAGTATACCAGACCATTTAATTATAAGGGAGATAAAGTACCTGAGATTTTGCTGTCTGGAGATCATGAAAAGATAAAAAGATGGAAAAGATACAAAGCTATAGAAGCTACAATTAAGAATAGACCAGACCTGATAGAAGATATAGAAAAGATAATGAAAGAGTACAAAGAATTAAAAGAAGAATTTAAATAAAAAATTATTGATTTAGAAATATTATTATGCTATAATACATTGAAGTATACGGCGGTCCTCTGTCGAGACACACGAACGCTGCAAAAAGGAGGGTATACTATGAACTTAATAAAAATATTAGAAAAAGAGCAGTTAAAGGATGAACTTACTGATTTTAATACTGGAGATACTGTTAAAGTACACTTTAGAATTAAAGAAGGAACCAGAGAAAGAATTCAGATATTTGAAGGTGCTGTTTTAAAAAGACAAGGTGAAGGAATTAAAGAAACTTTTACAGTAAGAAGAATATCTTACGGAGTAGGAGTAGAGAGAACTTTTCCTGTACACTCACCAAAAATCGAAAAAGTTGAAGTGGTACGTAAAGGTCAAGTTAGAAGAGCAAGATTGTTCTACTTAAGAGATAGAACAGGAAAAGCTGCTAAAGTAAAAGAAAAGAAATTTATCAAGTAAAAATGAGGACGTAAGTCCTCATTTTTAATAGGAGATGAAAATATGAACTGGTATCCTGGACATATGAAAAAGACATATGACATGCTCAAAGAAAATTTGAAAGTTGTCGATTTAGTTATAATTATATTAGATTCTAGAGTTCCAAATAGTAGTTTGAACCCACAGTTGGACAAGTTAATAATAAATAAAGAGAAGATATATCTGATGAATAAGGCTGATATATCAGATAATGGAGTTAATAAAGAATGGCTTAAATATTTTAAGGATAAAAATATTATTGCTGTTGAAAATAATTCTATAAAAAACAAGAAAAACAACAAATTATTTGATTGTATCAGTAAGGTAGAAGAGAAGATAAGAATTAAATTCGAAAAAAAAGGATTTAAAAATAAAACTATAAGAATTTTAGTAGTTGGTGTACCAAATACAGGAAAATCAACTTTTATAAACTATTTAACAAAACGGAAAAGTGTAAAAACTGGAAATAAGCCGGGAGTTACTAGAGGTAAACAGTGGATTAAAATAAAAAATAAATTTGAAATACTTGATACTCCAGGAATTTTGTGGCCAAATTTAAATAATGACAAAATAAAATTCAATTTAGCCGTAACAGGATTGATTAAAGACAACATAATTGATGATTTAGAATTATCTATGTATCTATTAAAATATTTAAAAACAAATTATACCAAAATTCTAAATAATAGATATAATCTTAATGCTAGTGAAGATGAAGATGCTATAGCTATATTAGAAAAAATATCTAAAAATAAAGGTTATATATTAAAAGATAATGAGATCGATTATGAAAGAGCAGCAATAACAATTCTTAAAGATTTTAGAAATGGGGATCTTGGTAAAATTTCATTAGAAAGACCGGAAGAAGGATAAAATGAATAATTTAGAAATTGAAAATCAGCTTTGGAATGATGGATTTAATTATATAGCCTGTATAGATGAAGTAGGAAGAGGATGCTTAGCTGGTAATGTATTAGCATGTGCTGTAATTATGCCTAAAGATGTTTACATAAAAGATATAACTGATTCAAAAAAATTAAGTGTTAAGAAAAGAAATGAACTTTCGAAAATAATCAAAGAAAAAGCTGTATCTTTTGCATTTGGTATTGTTGAACCTGAAGAAATAGATGAAATAAATATTAAAAATGCAACTCTAAAGGCTATGAAACTTGCAATAGAAAAATTAAAAAATGACAGTAATAAATTACTACCAGATATGCTTCTTATTGATGCTGAAAAAATTCCCCTTGATATACCTCAAAAAAGCGTTATAAAAGGTGATCTTTTATGCCACGGCATTTCTGCTGCATCTATACTAGCAAAGGTAGAAAGAGATAAAATCATGACGGATTTGACTGAAAACATTCCATATTTAGATAACTTTGATATAAAAAACAATAAAGGGTACGGTACTAAAAAACATATAGAAGCAATTAAAAAATATGGTCCAACAAAACATCATAGAAAAACTTTCTTAACAAAAATACTGGATAAAAACAAACAGATAACTTTATTTGAAGGGTATTAAATTGAATAAAAAAGAAATAGGTAATAGATATGAAAAAATTGTTGAAAAATTTTTAGAGAAAAAAGGCTATAAAATTCTTGAGAGCAATTATAGAAATTTTATTGGAGAAATTGATATTATTTCTAAATATAAAAATTGTATTATTTTTATAGAAGTTAAAGCTAGAAAGACTAGTAAATACGGACTTCCTAGGGAATCTGTAACTAAAAGAAAAATAGATAAAATTAGAAAATGTAGTTTGATGTATTTAAGAGACAACAATATTTACGACCATCCTTTAAGATTTGATGTTGTTGAAGTATATATAAATGAAAAGAAAATAAACCACATAAAAAACGCTTTTTAAAAGGAATGCTGACGAAACAGCATTCCTTTATTTATAATTTTCAAAACTATTAAATTACACCTTGATCAGACATTGCATGAGCCACTCTTAAAAATCCGGCAATATTTGCTCCGGCAACATAATTACCTTCCATATCATATTCTTTGGCTGCTTCTTTGGAAACTTCGAAAATATTTACCATAATTTCGTTCAATCTCCTATTTACCTCTTCAAAAGACCAGTGCAATCTCATGCTGTTTTGGGACATTTCTAAGGCTGAAGTAGCTACACCACCAGCATTAGCAGCTTTGGCAGGAGCCAATAAAATATTATTTTCTAAGAAATAATTAACAGCTTCATTTGTACAAGGCATATTAGCACCTTCACCGACAGCTATAGTACCGTTTGCAACAATTTTCTTTGCTGATTCAAAACTAATATCATTTTGTGCTGCACAAGGTAAAGCTATATCGCATTTTACTGACCATAATTCTTGTTGGTTTTCATGATATTGTGCATTAGGGTGATATTTAATATATTCACTAATTCTTTTACGTTCTACTTCTTTAAGTTGTTTTATAGTATTTAAATTCACACCCTCATTATCTACTATATATCCCTTAGAGTCTGACATAGCGATAATTTTAGCACCGAATTGCTGAGCTTTTTCACAAGCATAAATAGCAACATTACCTGAACCGGATATTGCAATAGTTTTATTTTCTAAGCTTAGATTATGATAGGTTAACATTTCTTTCATGAAATAAATTAAACCGTATCCAGTAGCCTCTTTCCTTACTAAAGAACCACCGTAGTTTAAGCCTTTACCTGTAAGAACAGCTGGCTGAAATTGATTTTTTATACGTTTAAACTGACCATATAAGTATCCAATTTCTCTTGAACCTACACCGATATCTCCGGCAGGAACATCAACATTCGGTCCTATATGTCTATATAATTCAGTCATAAAACTCTGACAAAATCTCATGATTTCTCCATCGGATTTTCCCTTTGGATCAAAATCAGAACCACCCTTACCTCCACCTATAGGAAGACCGGTAAGTGCATTTTTATATGTTTGTTCAAAACCTAAAAATTTTATAATTCCTATATATACACTAGGATGAAACCTTAGTCCACCTTTATAGGGGCCTATAGAGCTGTTAAATTGGGTTCTATAACCTCTATTTACACAGACTTTATTGTTGTCATCTACCCAGGCTACTCTAAAGGATATTGTTCTTTCAGGCTCTACTATTCTTTCAAGTATACCTGATTCTTCAAACTCCGGATGTTTCTCTAACACAGGTTCAATTGAATGAAATACCTCTTCAACAGATTGTAAAAATTCAGGTTCACAAGCATTTCTAGATCTAACTTCTTTTAGGACTCTATCAATATAGTTCATATGCTCCTCCTCCTCATTTATTTAATTTATTATATAACTTTTTCGTAATATAAATCAAATATTTTATGATTATTGAAAAAAAATATATTTGATAATATAAAAATAATTTTCAAATAATTATTACACATATAAATGTTACGATTAATTAATAAAATATTTTTTTGGTTTTTAATTGAATTTTTATTTTTTATTCATTATAGTAATATTAACTAAAATAAGGAGACTAACTATGCTATCAAAAATTAATACATGTGTATTACAAGGTTTAGAAGGTTATGAGGTGGAAGTAGAATCAGATATAAGCAATGGTCTACCAGCCTTTAATATAGTAGGATTGCCGGATGCTGCTATTAAAGAGTCTAAGGAAAGAGTAAGGTCAGCAATTTCAAATAGTGGATATAGATTTCCTATGAATAGAATTACCATTAATCTTTCTCCTGCATCAATTCGCAAGGAAGGAAGTCAGCTGGATTTACCTATTGCCTTAGGAATTTTATATTCTATGGGAAAAATCAACAATATTGAGGACAATACTTTTTTTATTGGAGAACTATCTTTAAATGGAGATATAAAACATGTTGAAGGAGCTCTTCCAATGGTTATTTCGCTTAGGGAAAAAGGTGTGAAAAATATTTTTATTCCTTTAGAAAATTTAGATGAGTGCAGTTATATAAAGGGTATAAATATATATCCTGTGAAAGATATTGTAGATATACTGGAAATTTTAAATAGAAGATTAATTGTTGAACCTATTATAGCCAAAAATTTTACGGAAGAAGATAATGAAGTGGAATATATTGTAGATTTTTCTGAAGTAAAAGGACAGGAAACTTTAAAGAGAGCTGTAGAAGTTGCAGTTGCAGGAGGACATAATATATTAATTATTGGTCCGCCCGGCTCTGGTAAAACAATGATAGCAAAAAGAATTCCCAGTATAATGCCGGATTTATCTTTTGATGAAGCATTGGAAATAACCCAAATATATAGTGTGTCAGGAATTGTAGAAGTTGATAAACTTATTAAAACCAGACCTTTCAGATCTCCTCATCATACTATCTCTAAAACTGCATTAGTTGGTGGTGGAAGAATTCCTAAACCAGGAGAAGTTTCATTATCTCATTATGGAGTTTTATTTTTAGATGAAATGCCAGAATTTTCAAAAAAGACTCTTGAAGTATTAAGACAACCTATAGAAGATGGAGAAATATTAATTTCAAGAGCAAATGCTAATCTCAAATACCCATCAAAATTCATGCTTGTTGCTAGCATGAATCCGTGTCCTTGTGGTTACTACGGGGACCCTAAGCATGAATGCAGATGCTCTCAAAATCAAATCGATAATTATTTAAATAAGATAAGCGGTCCTTTACTGGATAGAATAGATATACAAATTGAGGCAAGTCCAATTGAATATAAAGATTTAAAAAATAAAGAAAAGGATGAAAGCTCAAAAGAAATAAGAAAAAGAATTAATATAGCAAGAAAAAGACAAAAAGATAGATATAGTGGCTTAAATATATTTTCAAATTCTCAATTAACAAATAAAGCCATAAAGAAGTATTGCAATTTCACATCGGATGCTGAATTATTGTTGAAAAACTCCTTTGATAATCTAGGTCTTAGTGCAAGAGCTTACAATAAGATTATTAAAGTAGCTAGAACTATTGCAGATTTAGATTTTGAAGAAACAATTCAACTTAATCATCTAGCTGAAGCTATTCAGTATAGAAATTTGGATAGAAAGTTTTGGGGTTGATTATGAATTATAAAGATACGTTAATATTACTAAATAGTGCAATAGGACCTAAAAACGACGTTATTAATAATTTGATAGAATATTTTGGTAGCATTGAGGTAATTATCGATAGTTTTCTTGAATACGAAAGGGACTTGGAATTTTTATCGGAAAAAGATAAGATTAAAATAAAGGATTATATAATTTCTAATAAATTAGATAAAATAAAAAGTCAAATTGAAAACAAAAATATTAAAATAATAACAAAATTTGACAGAAACTACCCTGAGAAACTAAAATATATAGATAATTCTCCTTATCTATTATACACAAGGGGGAAAATAGAAGACCTAAATTCTATAGACAGAAACATTTCAATAGTAGGATCAAGAAAAGCTACAAACTACGGAAAATGGGTATGCGAAAAATTTTCTAAAGAACTAACCTTAAAAGAAATTACTATTACAAGTGGTATGGCTTTAGGCATTGACTCTATTGCTCATAGGACTTGTATAAGTAATAATGGAAGTACTGTTGCTGTGTTAGGCAGTGGAGTAGATACTGTTTATCCTAAAAGAAACAAAAAACTATATGAAGAAATAATGATTGATGGGTTAATTGTATCGGAGTTTCCTATTGGTTCTACAGCAATGCCATATAATTTTCCAGTTAGAAATAGAATTATAAGTGGACTTAGTGATGGAGTATTGGTGGTTGAAGCTAGTAATAGAAGTGGTACACTTATAACTGCTACTTATGCCGGGGAACAAAACAAAGAAGTCTTTGCAGTACCTGGAAATATAGATAATTATTTGAGTAAAGGAACAAATCAGTTAATTAGAGAAGGTGCGAAGATAACTACTGGTATTGAAGATATTTTAGAAGAGTTTAATTGGAGTGATAACCAGAAAAACAAAAAAAATCTACAACTAAATTATGATAAATATGAAAAAGTTGAAGTAAATATATTAGAATTACTAAAAGAAGGATCTAAAAATATAATAGAATTAAGTGAAAAAATAAGCATAAAACAGCAGGATTTGCTATCAAAATTGACAATATTGGAAATGCAAGGTATTATATCACAAGAAAAAGGAAAGAATTTTAGATTAAAAAATTAGCTGGAGGAATTTGATGAGTAAAAATTTATTGATTGTTGAGTCACCATCAAAAGCTAGAACTATTAAAAAGTTCTTAGGAAGTAACTATAAAGTTACGGCTTCTGTTGGTCATTTAAGAGATTTACCAAAAAGTAAGCTTGGTATTGATATAGATAATGATTTTGAACCTAACTACATTACTATTAGGGGAAAAGGAAAAGTAATTAAAGAATTAAAAAAAGAAGCAAAAAAAGCAGATAAAATTTATCTTGCTACAGACCCGGATAGAGAAGGGGAAGCTATATCATGGCATATTGCAAACATATTGAAATTAGATGAAAATGATAAAATTAGAATTGAATTTAATGAAATAACAAAAGATGCAATTAAAAATGCCGTCAAGTCACCTAGAAATATAGACTTTGATTTAGTTAATGCCCAACAAGCTAGAAGATTATTAGATAGGCTTGTGGGTTATAAAATAAGTCCTTTGCTATGGAAAAAAATAGAAAGAGGATTAAGTGCAGGAAGAGTTCAATCTGTTGCTGTAAAATTGATATGTGATAGAGAAGATGAAATAGAAGCTTTTGAGCCAGAAGAGTATTGGACTTTAGATGGAATTTTCGATAAAGATTTAAAGTTAGAAACTAAATTTAAAGGAAAATTGGAAGGTAAAAAAGTTAAAAAAGTAAAAATTGACAACAAAGAAAAAGCAAATGAACTATATGAAGATATAAAAGATGGAAAAAAAGGTAAGGTTTATAAGGTAAATAAAAAAAATAGAAATAAAAGACCTTATCCTCCATTCATTACCAGTACTTTACAACAAGATGCAAATAGAAAGCTGGGTTTTTCTACAAAGAAAACTATGGTTATTGCTCAACAGCTTTACGAAGGAATTGATTTAAAAAATGATGGTACCGTAGGTTTAATTACATATATTAGAACTGATTCATATAGAGTTTCTGATGAAGCTAAAAGTAAAACATCGGGATATATAAAGCAAACCTTCGGGGAGAAATATCTTTATAATAAACACAAGTTCGGAAAAAATAAAAAAGGTGCACAGGATGCTCACGAGTGTATAAGACCAACTTATATAGAAAAAACTCCTGATGAAATATCAAATTCACTGACTTCTGACCAATTGAAGTTGTATAATTTGATTTGGGAAAGATTTATAAGTAGTATGATGTCTTCAGCTAAATATGAAAGTCTATCAATAGACATAAACATTAAAGATTATATATTTAGATACAACGGTAAAAGATTAGTATTTGATGGTTTTACAAAAGTGTACAGCACTAATGATAATTATGTAAAACTACCGGATATAAAAGAAGAAGAAATACTGGATTTGATTAAATTAATCAAAGAACAACACTTTACAAATCCACCGCCGAGATTCAATGAAGCAAGTTTAGTAAAAACAATGGAAGAACTAGGTATAGGTCGACCAAGTACTTATGCGCCTACTATTTCTACTATACTTTATAGAAACTATGTACAGTATGAAGAAAACAAATTCATGCCTACTGAATTGGGAAGATTAGTTACAAAAGTTTTAGTAGAAAATTTCAAAAATATAATAAATGAAAAATTTACAGCAGACTTTGAAAATAAACTGGACTTAGTTGAAGAGGGTAGTGCTGAATGGAAAGAAATAATTAGAGAATTTTACGATACCTTTAGCAAAACATTAAAAAAAGCAGAAGAAAATATTGAAAAAATAGAAAAAGTTGAAATAGAAACAGATATTAAATGTGAAAAATGTGGTGCTAACATGGTTGTTAAGAAAGGAAGGTTCGGAAAATTCTTAGCATGTCCTAACTATCCTGAATGTAAAAACACAAAACCCTACGACGAAGAAAATGGTGAAGAAGCCGAAGAAAAAATCAGTGATGAAAAATGCGAAAATTGTGGAGCAAACTTAGTAGTAAAAAAAGGAAGATACGGAGAATTCCTAGCATGTCCTAATTATCCAGAATGTAAATTCACCAAGCAAATAACTAAAAGCACTGGTATAAAGTGTCCAAAATGCGATGATGGAGAAATAGTTCAAAAGAAAAGTAAAAAAGGACGAGTTTTTTATGGATGCAGCAACTATCCTGATTGCGATTTTGTATCATGGAACAAACCTATAGATAAAAAGTGTGATGAATGTGGCAGCATAATGGTACAGAAAAATTTAAAAAGTGGTGGAAAAGTAGTATGTTCAAATAAAGATTGCCCTAAAAAATAACATTTACAAAATATATGCTTTATGATATACTACTTCAGGTAATACACACAGCTATTAATTTTACAGGTGGTGCCATAATAGTATTACTATGGTTCCTGTAGAAGAAGATGTAGTTGGAGGAATAAAACTAAGGAGGAAAAAAATGTCAATTGTAAACATGAAAAAATTATTAGAAGCAGGTGTTCATTTTGGACATCAAACAAGAAGATGGAATCCTAAAATGGCGGAGTACATTTTCACAGAAAGAAACGGTATCTACATTATCGACTTACAGCAAACTGTAGGTTTAGTAGACAAAGCATACAACTATATAAAAGAAGTTGTTGCTAACGGACAAGACATATTATTTGTAGGTACAAAAAAGCAAGCTCAGGAATCTATTGAAAAAGAAGCTAAAAGATGTGGAATGCATTATGTTAGTCAAAGATGGTTAGGTGGAATGTTAACTAACTACAAGACTATAAGAAAAAGAATCGATAGACTACATGAGCTGGAAGAAATGGAAGGAAGCGGAAAATTTGAACTTCTTCCTAAGAAAGAAGTACTTCAGTTAAGACATGAAGCTGATAAATTAGAAAAATTCTTAGGTGGAATCAAAAACATGAACGATCTTCCAGGAGCTATGTTTATTGTAGATCCAAAGAAAGAAGAAAATGCCGTTAAAGAGGCAAAAATAATGGGAATACCTGTTGTAGCTATTATTGATACTAACTGTGACCCAGATGAGATAGATGTTGTAATCCCTGGTAACGATGATGCAATTAGAGCTATTAAACTTCTTACTTCTGTAATGGCAGATGCTGTTTTAGAAGCAAAACAGGGAGTTCAATTAGAAGCTGAAGAAGCTGAAAAAGAGCAAGCTGAAAAAGAAGATGAAGTGGAAAATAAAGAACAAACAGAAAATATAGAAAAAACTGAAGATAAAGAATAAGTTTATTTAAGGAGGTAGAAATGGCTAAAATTTCAGCACAAAAAATAAAAGAACTTAGAGAAAAAACTAAAGCAGGAATGCTAGATTGTAAAAAAGCATTAGAAAGCGCTGACGGAGATATAGAAAAAGCAGTTGATGCTTTAAGAAAAAAAGGATTAGCATCAGCAGCTAAAAAATCTGATAGAACTGCAGCTGAAGGAATAGTTACATCATATATACACGGTGATAGAATAGGAGTATTAGTTGAAATAAATAGTGAAACTGATTTTGTTTCTAAAAATACCGAATTTCAGCAGTTTGCTAAAGATGTTGCAATGCAAATCGCAGCTCAAAGTCCACAATATGTAGATATTGATGATGTTCCTGAAGATGAAGTAGAAAAAGAGAAGAATATTCTCAAAGAACAAGCCTTAAATGAAGGAAAACCAGAAAAAATAGTAGAAAAAATGGTTGAAGGTAGAATAAGCAAATTCTACAAAGAAATATGTTTAATGGAGCAGCCATATATTAAAGACCCAGATACTACTATTAAAGAATTATTAAAAGAAAAAATAGCAACAATAGGTGAAAATATTGTAATTAGAAGATTTACTAGATATGAAGTAGGCGAAGGAATAGAAAAAAAACAAGAGAATTTCGCAGAAGAAGTTGCTAAACAAATGGATATGTAATATTATTATAATGGAGAACTTTTTAGTTCTCCATTAAAATTATGCTTTCAAGGAGGCTTTATGGATTCTAAGTATAAGAGAATAGTTCTTAAAATTAGCGGGGAAGCCCTATCTGGAGATAAGACTGGGGGTATAGATGAAGAAACCCTTTTAGAAATCTCAAAAGAGATAAAAAAAGCTAACGATATGGGAATTGAAATTGCTATAGTGGTAGGTGGAGGCAATATATGGAGAGGTGCTAGCGCGAAATTAAATGATAGAGCAACCTCAGATTATATGGGAATGCTTGCTACAGTTATAAACGGCATGGCCTTACAAGATGCTTTAGAAACTTTAGGAGTACCTACAAGAGTACAAACAGCAATTGAAATGAGACAGGTGGCTGAACCATACATAAGAAGACGAGCTATACGTCATATGGAAAAAGGAAGAGTTGTAATTTTTTCCGGAGGTTCGGGTAATCCATACTTTTCGACTGACACAACTGCAGCACTTAGAGCTGCAGAAATGAATGCAGAAGTACTATTTCTAGCAAAAAAAGGCGTTGAAGGAGTATACGACGATGACCCTAATATTAATCCATCAGCAAAGATGTACCATAATCTAAATTACATTGATATATTAAATCAAGAATTAAAAGTCATGGATTCTACAGCTACATCTTTATGTATGGATAATAACATACCGATTATAGTTTTTAGTATTGAAGAACCTGAAAATATTATTAAAATTATTAAAGGTGAAAAAATTGGTACAGTAATAAAAAGGGAGGAAGAGTAATGTATTTAAAAGAACATAAAGAATTAGAAGAAAGAATGAAAAAAACTGTTGAGTATTTTAAAGATGATATTTCTACTATAAGAGCAGGAAGAGCAAATCCAAAGTTAGTAGAAAAAATTATGGTAGACTATTATGGAACAAAAACACCACTAAATCAAATAGCAAATATATCTGCTCCTGAGCCAAGAGTATTAGTTGTTAAGCCTTGGGATGCAAATGTTCTTGAAAATATTGAAAAGGCTATACAAGCTTCAGACTTAGGAATTAACCCAGGTAACGATGGAAAAATAATCAGACTGGTAATTCCACAACTTACTGAAGAAAGAAGAAAAGACCTTATAAAAACTGTAAAAAAAGAAGTTGAAAAAGCAAAAGTAGCTCTTAGAAACGAAAGAAGAGATACTTTAGATACTTTTAAAAAAATGGAAAAGAAGTCTGAAATGACAGAAGATGATTTAAAAGATGCTGAAAGTAAAGTACAGGAACTTATTGATAAATATTCTAAAGAAATAGATGAAATATACGAAAAGAAGGAAAAAGATATACTTGAAGTTTAATTCTAAAGAGTTAATTGGTGAAAATCTTTATAATGTGATCAATAAACTTAATATTGATGGTAATTTTATTTTTTTCATAAAAAAGACGAAGGGTAGTAATGAAAAATTTAATCAAGATAAGAACACACCAATTGTTGTTAGAGTAAATAAAATCTCTAAAAAATCAATTGAAATCGTAGTAGCTTATTATTAAAGATAACCCCTTTATAAAAGGGGTATTTTCTTTAAGAGGTGATTATGTGGATGTTATTGAAAATTTAAATAAAAATAATCTTCCAGTCCATGTTGCTGTAATAATGGATGGTAACAGAAGATGGTCTTTAGAAAATAATAAAAATAAATTTTTTGGCCATAGAGAAGGTATGAAGAGACTAGAAGAATTAATAGAAACTACAGGAAATTTAGGAATTAAATATCTTACAATTTATGCTTTTTCTACAGAAAATTGGGGAAGAGCAAAGGAAGAAGTTTCCTATTTAATGGATCTTTTAGTAGAGTTTGCAAGATTAAAAAGCAAAGTATTAGAAACTAAGGGAGTTAATGTTAATATTTTTGGCTCTATAGATGAATTACCTAAAAAAACGAAAGAAGCAGTAGTTAATTTACAAAATAGAACTAAAAATAACAACAAACTATATTTAAACATTGCATTAAACTATGGAAGTCGAAATGAGTTAGCAATGGCTGTAAAAAAAATTATAGATAAATTCAAAACAGATGAACAAGTATATGATAAAATAGATGAAGAATATATAAAAAAATTTCTATATTCCAAAGATATTCCAGATCCTGATTTCTTAATAAGGACCAGTGGGGAGCAAAGATTAAGTAATTTTTTATTATATCAATTGGCATATACAGAACTTTATTTCACTGAAGTATTATGGCCAGATTTTGGAAAAGATGAATTTATAAAAGCATTAAAAGAATTCGAAAAAAGACACAGAAGATTCGGGACTTCTTAAAGGTAGGTATTTACATGAAAAAAAGATTAGCAACGGGAATTATTGGAGGACTAATACTTGGAATATCAACATATTTAGGTGGTATGTTTTATTATGTTGTATATTTTTTTATTGCAACTTTTTG
>JAWSUU010000045.1:0-16093 GCA_033549325.1 Bacillota bacterium
CTTATAGAACTAGGAGAAACCTTAATACTGTTATGTTTATATAAAAGTTCAGAATAATGAGTGAAATTTGCATCGTAATATTTAGTATTATATAAATCAACTATATCCTTTTTGATTTCATCAGATAAAGAATGAGCAGGCTTCTTGCCTTTATTTCCATGAACGAAAAATTCCTTACCCTTATCCTTATAGCCTTTTATCAGTCTATTAATATGTCTAGTTGTACAACCAATTGAAATTGCAGCTCTTTTTTTATTACCATCCATTTCAACTAATTTCTTAATAATTTTATACTTTTCATTTTCTTTCATATTCAAATTTACCTTTCTCATTTTTCCACCTCACATTTTTTATGAGGTTTTATTATATAATATCATTAAACTTTTTGGGACATTTTCTCGTGTGGCTACTTAGGACATTATCACATCTCAATCAGACTCGAAAATATCACAATATAAGTTCATTGAATAATTTAATCCAATATGTTATAATATATAGGCTATTCAGTAATACTTATCGAAATTTCTAATTTATTTAGTTAAGTTAATTATATAGTAAAAACACGGGCTTTACCCGTTTAATTTAATATTGCAAAAAAGGAGTGATTTATTGATGTCTTGGAAAAATTATTTAAAAGACAACATAGTAAGTATCGAAGAATTAGATAGCAACATGGATATGACAGAAGAAGAAAAAGAGGCTTTAAAGAGCATAGCTGATAGACACCCTATGAGAATTACAAGGTATTACTACGACTTAATTGATTGGAAAGATAAAGACGACCCTATTAGAAAATTATCAGTGCCGGCAATGGGAGAACTTGACAAATCAGGAGATTACGACACAAGCGGTGAAGCATCAAATACAAAAATGCCGGGGTTTCAACATAAGTATGGAACTACAGCACTAGTTTTATCTACAAATGTTTGTTATATGTACTGTAGACACTGCTTCAGGAAGAGAATGGTAGGCTATTCTACAGAAGAAATAATGAGCAGAATGGGAGAATCAGCTGAATATGTAAGAGATCATGAAGAGGTAAATAATGTTCTAATTACAGGTGGAGATTCTTTTACTCTTTCAAATAAAGTTATAGAAGAATATCTAAAAAACTTCTCTGATATTGATCATTTAGATTTTATTAGATTTGGAACTAGAGTACCAGTAGTATTTCCACATAGAATATTTATGGATGATGAGTTACTAGAACTATTGGAAAAATATAATAAGAAAAAAGAAATTATAATTGTAACTCAATTTAATCATGTAAAGGAAATTACAGAAGAAGCTAAAAAGAGTATTTCAGCCCTAAAGAAAGCTGGCTTGACAGTAAGAAATCAAACAGTTTTACTTAAAGGTATTAATGATAACCCTGATGATTTAGCTGAATTATTGAATAAACTAACCTCAGTTGGCGTTCATCCATACTATGTATTCCAATGTAGACCTGTTAAGTTTGTTAAGAACCATTTCCAACTTCCTCTTTACGAAGGTGTTAAAATAGTAGAGGAAGCCAAAAAGAAACTAAATGGTATTGGGAAAGGCTTTAGATATGCTATGTCTCACCCAAGAGGAAAGGTAGAAATATTCGGAGTTCATGAGGACAAAATGATATTTAAATTCCATCAGAATAAATATGAAGAAGATGCTGGAAAAGTATTCTTGAGAGATTTAGACAAAGAAGCTAGATGGCTAGATGAAGATATGAATCCAATAGTATAATAGTATGATTAATATAAGACTGCAGCTGTAAAAAGTTGCAGTCTTTTTATTTGACACTTTTTTTAATTATTTGTATTATTTATATATAATATTAAATGAGGTTTTAAAATGAAAAAAACTAGAGATTCGATTAAATATGCACTTTGCGGCATTAAGTATGCATTTGAAAGTCAAAGAAATATAAGAATTCAACTTGTTATAATGATAATAGCTTATATCACAGGTTATATTTTAAATATTTCATCTACTGACTGGCTAATACTAATACTAATTTCTACTATAATATTAACTTTAGAAATAATAAATACAGCATTAGAAGAGGTAGTAAATTTAGTAACAGAAGAGTATAGAAAAACTGCGAAGCATGCTAAGGATACTGCTGCCGGGGCAGTACTTACTGCATCATTTTTTGCAATTATTATAGGTCTTATTATATTTATACCAAAAATAGTTTAAGGAAGAGCAATGATTGCTCTTCCTATATTTTATTAGTTTTATATTTATTTAGAAGCATTACCAGCAATATTTATTGCATCCCATGCCGTTGAGAATGGAGGTGCATAACAAAAATCACTCATTCCTAAATCTTCAGTAGCCATTCTATTTTCTATAGCTAAAGCAAAAACATCCATTCTAAGTACTACTCCCTCTTCTCCAGCTCCTTGTACTCCTAGTAATCTATTTGTATCTTTTTCATAAATTAATTTAAAGGTTATATTTTTACCTCCTGGATAGTAATGCGGTTTATCTGTAGTTGTTACAATTTTAGTCTTATAATCATATCCTAATTCTTCAGCTTCTTTTTCAGATAACCCAGTTCTAGCAAGCTCTACAGAGTGTACCTTAATGGCAGATGAACCTAGTGTTCCCTTGTATTCTATATTTTCTCCAGCTAAATTTTCACCAGCTATTTTACCACACTTATTAGCATTTGTCCCTAAAGCAATATATGAATTCTCTTTTTTAACCATATTGTAAACCAAGGCGCAGTCTCCTGCTGCATAAATATTATCTATACTGGTCTTCATTTCTCTATTAATATCTACAGCACCGTTTTTAGCTAATTTTATACCGGAATTTTCTAAAAATTTTGTGTTAGGCTTGATACCTACAGACATTATTACCAGATCTGCATTGTATTCTCCTTTATCAGTTTTAACTTTTTCTACCTTTCCATTGCCTTCAAACCCTTCAACTTTTTCATTTATTTTTACTTTAACACCGTTTTTCTCCAGTTCTTCATGGGCGAAATCTGAAATTTCTTGGTCAAAAGGCATTAGTATTTTCGGTGCCATTTCAACAACGGTAATATTTTTTCCTAAATTAGCTAAAACTTCAGCTAATTCTATTCCTATATATCCTCCACCTACAACAACAATATCTTTTGTAGTTTCTTTCATAACTTCTTCTTTAAGACTCAATCCGTCTTCTATGGTATTTAAGGTGAAAATATTTTTAAGATCTTTTCCTGGAAATGGTGGTATTATAGGACTTGCTCCCGTTGCAATCATTAGTTTATCATAGTTATCTTCAAATTCTTCTCCATTTTCTAAGTTTATAACTTTTATTAAACTCTTGTCAGGTTCAATTCCTACAACTTCATGTTTCAAGTTTACTTTTATATCTTTTTTCTCAAAATCTTCCTTTGTTCTTAGAATAAGCTTTTTGTAGTCATCGTTTAAATCTCCTACATAATATGGTAATCCACATGCTCCATAGGATAAATGTACTCCTTTTTCATAAACAACTACTTCTGCTTCTTTATCCATTCTTTTTAGTTTTGAAGCTGCTGACATCCCTGCTGCAACTCCTCCAATTATAATAACTTTCATCGTATCACTACTCCTTTTCCTAATTTTTCTCTTAATTTACACTTACCCAAAATATCTTCTTTTATAACAAATAATTCAAGGCATCAGCCTTGAATTATTATTTTATGTAATTTTTATCAACATATTTTGATGTAAATATTTTTAGTAGCGATGAATATTTAAGTTTAAATTTTACTGTGTCTCCTAAGTTATAGGTATCTCCTGCTTTAGTAAGATCTAATATAAGATGATCAGAACTTGCACCTATTATATCAACATTTGAATCTAATGGTATCAATCCGTCCACTTCAACGTCTTGTCTCCCAACTGCACATATAGCTCTTACCATTTCTCCTTTGTCTTCAAAATTTGGTTTATTACCAAAGGCATCCATTCCTATTTTCCCAATAGGTATTGATGGTTTTAATTTTTTTTCTACAATTTCTGCTTCCAATAAAAATACATCATCAAAAGTTTCATCTATTTTTTCTCCGTAAGCGGTCTCTCTACCAAGAACAACAGCTTCACCTATCCTTAGGTTATTTATTCCTTCAGGCATTTTATCTTTGAATAAAAGATGTAAGGAACTTGAATTCCCACCAGAAATTATTTTTAGTTCTATTTCCAAATGTTCTTCAATTTTATCTCTATATTCTATAAGTTTCGTTAATGTATCTTCACTAGGAATAACTCCACCATAGCAGGTTAAATTAACACCTATTCCTTCAAGTTTTAAGTTACTTGAATTCACAACTTCCTCAGCTGTACTTAGAAGTTCATCTTCTTCAAATATACCTTCTCTTAGATCTCCTAAATCAGTCATCAAAATAATTTTATGAATTCTATTTTGTTTTTTACTCTCTTCTTGTATAAGTTTTATTGTCTCTAATTCAGAATTAAGAGAAAGATTGCTGTATTTAACTAAATCTTTAATTTCACTTTTCATTGGTATTCTCAGCAACCATTTTTCAATTCCTACATCTACAAGGGTTTTTAAATTATCAATTCTTGAATCAGCTAAAAAGTCTATGTCTTCTTCTAGTATAGCTTCTGTAATGATTTTGTCAGCACAAAAAACTTTAGTCACAACGCCCATTCTTAAATTATTTTTACTGCATATTTTTTTAATTGTATTTACATTTTTCTTCAATTTATTTAAATATATATTCACTCTTGGATACATATCAGCATACCTCCTTTTCTATCTTTATATTGTTTTCTTCCAATTTTAAGGATTTTGCCAATAGCTTCAAAGCATCTTCAGGATGTTCTTTTGATAAAACTCCAAGAGATGCCATTATATAGTCGTTATCTATTAATATCTTAGCATCCTTATTAGGGAACATTTCATTTCCTTTACCACTTACCAAAATATTTTTTATAATATTTATTCTATTTGGAAGTCTTGTAAGTGCTCCTCCCGTTCCAATTATATATTTAATATTAGTCAGATCTTTTCCTTCTGCTACCTTTTTCTTTCCTGAGCTCGAATATAAATCTCTAAACACTCCTGAATGTCTTTTTAAAGAAATTCTTGCAGCTTCTTCTGCTAATAGTTCAACAAATTCTTTTTCTTTCTCTGTTTCAGGTATAGGTTTATGGTTGTCTAAAAACTTATTAATATTAGCTTCATCCATTTTTAAAGATTTCATTAAGGATTCTTTCCCTATTAACCCTACTATATTTTTCATGTTTACATATACTCCTAAGTCACCTTCCACAGTACGTTTTGCTTTTGGTTCCGGACTTATTAGTATACGATTTACCTCTTCAGAGCCTTCAGTTACAGAGTGTACATCTGTAGTAGCTCCTCCTACATCAAAGGTTACTAAATCTCCAATATTTTCATATAAGAGTTTAGATGATAACATCACTGCTCCTGGAGTAGGTACTATTGAACCATTAACCATATCATGTACTTTTTTCATCCCTGGTGCATGAGTTATGTGTTCTTCAAATACATCTTGAATTACTTTTCTTGTTGGTTCAATATTAAGTTTATCTATTTTTGGATATACATTTTCTACTAAATACAATTTATTTTTAGTCTCTTCTAGAATTAGTTTTATTTCTTCCTGATTTTCTACATTTCCTGCATATATAATCGGTGCATCAATTCCTAAATCAGCTATTAATTCTGCATTATGAATAGCGGTATCCCTTTCTCCATAATCTACACCACCTGCAATAAGAATAATATTAGGATTAATATTTTTTATTTTCTTTAAATCAGTTCTTCTAAGTTTACCAGCAGTAACCATGTGTATATTTGCTCCAGCACCCAGGGCAGCTTCCTTAGCGGCTCGAGCTGTCATATCATAAACTAGTCCATGTACCGTCATCTTTAAGCCTCCTGCTGCTGAACTAGTTGCAAATAACTTTTCATAGGTTATATTATCAACATTTAAGTTTTTACTCATATTTTCTATGGCATTTTTCAACCCTATATTTACGTCTCCTTCTTGTACAGTAGTAGGGGCCTGCCCCTGCCCTATAAATTTAGGGCAGGAGCTTCCAATGCCTACAAATCCATTAATAACAGTCGTAGTGCTACCAATTTCTGCTACAAGGATATCAATTTTCATCTCTCATTTCCTTTCTCTTTTTAACAAGAAATGTTGCTACATGAACTCCTTTCGTACCTCTTCCGAATCCGGCATCTACACCCATTTTTTCAGATAATTCATTGGAAACTTGTGTTCCTCCGGTTAGAATCATTACTTTGTCTCTTATTCCTTTTTCTATACAAAGTTCATGAAGCTTTTTCATATTTTTATAGTGAATGTCATCGTGACTAATAATAGTTGAAGCTAATATAGCATCTGCATTTAATTCTATTGCAGCATCTACTAATTTTTCAACCGGTACACTTGTTCCTAAGTATTCGCAATCTATTCCATATTTTTCAATACCACCGTGTTTTATATCGATAATTTCTCTTAATCCAACTGAATGCTCATCTTCTCCTACTGTTCCAGCTACTATTCTCATCGGATCCTTTTCAATTTCTTCTCTTATTTGATCATCGCTCATTACTTCTGGTTTAGGTGGTATTACTAGATTTTCTCTATCTATATCGAAAGCTACTTTACCTTTTATTTCAACTCTTGTACCTTCAGATGGATGCATTACTTCTTTGTGAATAACTTCTACATCTTTTAGACCCATTTTCTTTCCAACTTCTATAGCTGCAAATTCTGCAGTTCTTTCATCTACAGGAAGAAACATAGTTGTCTGGACTATTCCATCACCAGCCCATTCCATTTCAGGTTTGATGTGTTTTGAATCACCTCTATATTTCTTGCTTTCTTCAAGTCTTTTATTAACATTGTCCTCTGGGTCTAGTTCATCTATAAATACTACTTTTTCAGGCTTTTCTAATGTAGAGCCATCAATCAATTTGGATGGATTTTCAATTGCATCTTTGTCGTATTGTGCTATATTGTTGTACCCAAAAAATGCTGTTACAGGAGCCATATAATCTTCATCTCTTTCATAAACTGTCCCTGCACCTACTCCACCTTCTATTTTTCTACCTATTCCGTCTCCGTTTCTTTCAGGATACTGTCCAGAATCAACAAAAAATCCTTCTTCTACAGCTTTAAAGTATCCTCCTGTCTCAAGAATTTCTTCCATAAACAGTACTGCTCTCTCTTTAAGCTCTCTTACTTTAGATTTTATCGGTTCTTTATCTCTTTTAATCTCCAACATATCCATAAGTGCATCCATACCTACCAATGCCTGCTTAGCAGTATCTGTACCTTCAATGTTGTATATGTGCCAAGGCACGTTTCTTCCTTCATCAGGAGTAATTGTAGATTGTATTTCTGCTCTTGTAAGTTGTGATATAAGTAAATTTAATGTATGAGTAACTGTGGCTTCCCTAGTTGATGAACTCATATATTTTGTGTTTTGCTGTGCTCTCATTTTGTAGTCTTTAAATATTTCTCTTAATGCTATAGCATATGGTAAATCTAATGCCATTGATGGTGCTGGTGGTGCTGTTGGAGGAACTGTTGATAGACATATATTTTCTTTTTTTATTCCTGCCTTTACAGAAAACATCGAGTTAATAGCATGCTGAACCATTAATTCCGGCATAACTTTCCATGCTTCTCTTGCTGTTGCATTTGCATTGTGAGCTCCATCTATTTGAGCTATTCCTGCCCACCCTAAAATCTTTTTAGCATTAGCAGCATCAACAAAAGACCTTACCATGTTTATGTTTCTATATAATACATTGTACTGAGGGTCCTGGTGAGCTCCGTTTACTCCTTCTTCAGCAAACATTACAGCAATTTCAGGACCTGCAACACCACTTACATATGAATGGTAATTTATTGGTCTACCTACTTCTTCTTCTATTATGTCTAGAGCTCTTCTCTGTGCTCTAACCTGTTTTCTTGTAATAGGTATTCCTCCTATTCCTTGAGGTGTACCTTCAATAAGCCCGTCAAAATGACTCTGCCCAGCAGTTCTAATAACCATCAAATGATCTGCTCCATGCCAAGCTGCCATCCTCATTCTTCTGATATCGTCTTCGAATCTTCCTGATGCAATTTCTGTAGTAATTACATTTTTAGGTTGTGGGTCAATATCATTAAAATAGTGAGCTGATGGAAGTGGTACACTGTTCTTTAAATTTTCAGAAGAATCTTTATATTCAAATTTTCCAATTTCTCTTGATTCTCCTACTCCTTCTCTCCAGTGCCATCCTCTTCTTTTTGGTACATATTTATCTATATCTTTAAGTATATTTTCTACTTTTAATTTTTCATTAGGTTTAAGTTCCACTATTTAGCACCTCCTTGAAAAGCTTCAACTACAGTTTCCCATAACTCTCCGTCAATTAATCTCTCTCCAGCTTCTCTTATTTCAAGGTCGTTTAATTTTGCTGCCTTATATACTACATGTCCAGCACCTTTACTAATCAAACCTCTATCTTGAACTCCTTCAACTATAGCTGTTGATTCTATACTTGAGAATCCCATTCTCATAAGAACAGATCTTTCTATTGATGGAGATGTGTTTTTTTCTGATAAATCTACTAAGGGATCTACTATTTTTTCAGCTAATTCCCAGAACTTAGCTTCAATCTCTTTTTCACTTAAGTTTGCTAAGTGCTTTCTTCTTTCATTGAAATCATCTTGTCTTTTCAATTTAATCCTCCTCTTATATTTCTTTTAAAACTTTTTCTATAAAATCAGTATTAGTTTTTGTATCTACTGCTAAAAATTCTATATCTTCTTTTGATGGGTTCTTAATTCCAGTATTTTTGATACAGTTTTTAACATATGATTTTCTTAGTTTGTTTAAATCTAAATCTCTAGCTTTAATCATACTTGGATGTTCAGGTAATATTATACTTTCTCCTGGCACTTCTTCTTCAGGATTTCCTATTTTTATATTTATACCGTTTTCTTTGGCAAATGTAAGTTGAGGCTGAATGTGTTTACCAGCTCCAGTATATTCAGTTTCCTGTACTACAATAATTTTATCTTCATCTAATTCTTGGGCAATTGAGATGGCAGCTGCTAATGATACGCTTCCAGCCGGACCTCTTTCCATACCTTCAAGTTGAGCAAGTACTTCTGTAGTATAAAAAACTTCTCCCTGATTTACAGTTACATATCTATCCATATATCTTAAGGCTCTCGCTGCTGATCTTGGAACATCAGACCTATCTGGCCATGTTGCAAATGGAATACCAAATCCAGTATGTCCAGTTGTAAAAGATTTTTTATTAAACTGCTTGTCACTGGCCATATGAAGTCCCTTTAAATTAACACTTGCACCGTAAATTTTTACATCATCAGCACCAGCTTTTAAAAGTCCTCTAGCAGTACCTGTCAAGTTTCCTCCCCCTGCATTTGTTGCAATTACAACGTCGGGAAGTTTGTTTTCTCTTGCTAACATTTGCTCTGCAATTTCATATCCTAATGTTTCGATACCAGCAATTCCAAATGGTGTATATAGAGATGCATTGAAGTATCCTGTTTCTTCTAACAGAAGTAAAAACTGATAGAATAATTCCGGACCAACTGATAATTGAAGTACTTCAGCACCATATGCTTCACATTTTCTAGCTTTTTCTATTATTTCCGGTTGTCCTTTACCTTCTGAGTCGTAACATTCTTGAACTATTATACAATCTAATCCAAGCATCGCTGCTTGACTTGCTACTGCTGCTCCGTAGTTTCCACTGGTAGCTGCAATAACACCTTTATATCCTAATTTTTTTGCATTATATACACTTACTGCTGCCCTTCTTGCTTTATAACTTCCAGAAGGATTTGAAGCTTCATCCTTCAAGAAAATTCTTGCTCCTTTTCCTTTTGGAGCTAGTTTTCTTGCTAATTTCGTAACATTTTTAAGTTCAAGTAGCGGAGTATTTCCAACTCCAGTAGCTGCCTGCACTTTTTTTACTTCATTTAATGTATATCCAGTTTCTTCCATCATTTTATCGTAATCGAAACCAATTCCTTTTGTCTCGAACTCACTGTAGTCTAAGCCTACAGATTTCTTCATGATTTCGCTTTTTCTCTCCATAACTTTTTCATAAGAACTTCTGTTAGTCATTTAGAGTTTCCTCCTTTATCATTTCTCTTGTCTGTCGACCAATGTATAGTAATTCAGTTATACATTTGCCGTAGTCGTGAGAATAGTAAGGATTTATTTCAACAAGTTTGCCTTTAACTTTTCTACCTATATATGTTTCTACCTCTACTTCATCCCCAATATTAGCTTCATTGTCTAGTAAGAATCCTTTATCCCACATTTCAAGTGAAACTTTTTTTGTGTCCTCTGGTACTTGAGGTGCTCTTTCTTCAGGTGTTAATATAACTCTGTAAATTCTTACCCAATCACCTTTTTTTCCAATAGTCATTTTAATCCTCCTTAATTATTTTAAATGGTCTCTGAAATCGCCCATTATTGCTCTTGGTACCGGCAAATCTATCATAGTTTTTAATCCGGCATCAGCATTTATAATAAGAGGTATCATATTTACACACATTGCTATAGTTCCTAGTCCACCATCTACTTCTGGATTTATTGCCATATTAACTTCAGGAGTACCTTTGATTTTTATATAATCTCCTGTTTGAGTTCCTTCCATTTCCGGTTCTATTTGTTGTGGGTGAACCATATCAATTTTAAGTTTTCCATCAATGTATCCTTGACCTGTCATGTTAACCCCTGCTACATTTCCTGCTTTTGCAAATCCATAAGGAGATTTTCTGTCGATATTTGTAAGAATAGGCTTCATCTGCTGCTCAAATCTGTCAACTTTCCAACCTAATGCATCTGCAATCATGTATATAGATTCTGAAAATCCAACATGTCCTGAAAGAGTTCCATCTTTAACTCCTTTTAAAAATTCCTCTTCTGTAATTCCAACACCTTGTTCTTCCATAACCTTAGGTCCAAATGGTGATAAACTGTTTACACGCTTACATAAAATGGATTCTACATCTGTCATACATCCAGTTAAAGCAACTGCTAGTAAATCCATCATTAGTCCAGGATTTATTCCAGTTCCAAGAACTGATACACCATTTTCTTTTGCTAATTTATCAATCTTTTCTGCTAGTTCCGGCTCTTGTGCTTGAGGATATGCCATTTCTTCTGCACTTGATATAACATTAATTTTCTTTTCAGCACAGAACTTAATCTTGTCAAATGCATCTTTAGTAAAAGAATCCGTACATAAAAGTACAACATCTGCTGCTTTTTCAGTTATTACTTCATCGTATGCACCTAATAATACATCTTTTTTATCGCCTTTTTCAGTCTTAAGATAGTCATACATGCTTGTTCCTAATTTTTTTCCTCTTCCTACTACGCCAACAATCTCTACACCTTTTTTATTAAGTAGTACATCTGCAATTCCTGATCCCATTGCTCCTAGTCCCCAAATAATAACTTTAACTTTTTCTCTTTCTTTCATTTTATCCTCCTTGAATTTATATTAATTTGATTTTTGAACTATTTGATAAAATCTCTAAAATCCCCCATTATAGCTCTTGGGACTGGTAAATCAATCATTGTTTTCAATCCAGCCTCAGAATTTATAACCTGTGGTATCATGTTTACACACATTGCAATCGTGCCGAGACCACCTTCTACTTCCGGGGTAATTTTCATATTTACTTCCGGTGTTCCTTTTAAAAATATATAATCACCAGTTTCAGTTCCTTCCATTTCAGGTTCTATCTGTTGAGGGTGCATCATATCAATTTTTATTTTTCCGTCAACATATCCCTGTCCAGTCATATTTACTCCTGCAACATCTCCTGCTTTTGCAAATCCATGAGGTGATTTTCTATCTATATTTGTTACGATAGGTTTCATCTGCTGTTCAAATTTTTCTATTTTCCAACCGAGAGCATCTCCTATCATTTGAACTGACTCTGCAAATCCTACATGTCCCGCCATAGTACCTTCTTTTACTCTTTTTCTAAACTCTTCTTCTTCCATTCCTACCCCTTGCTCCTCCATTACAGCTGGACCAAATGGTGATAGGCTATTAACTCTTTTAGCAACAGCATAATCAACATCTGTCATGCAACCTGTTAGAGTAATTAGTAATAGATCCATTATCAATCCAGGGTTAATTCCAGTTCCTAAAACTGTTACTCCGTTTTCTTTAGCTAATTTATCCAATTCTTTTGCTAATTCCGGTTCTTGCGCCATTGGATAGGCCATTTCTTCAGCAGTTGAAATAACATTTATTCCCTGTTCTAAAACAAATTTTATTTTTTTAAATGCTTTTTTAGTAAATGAATCAGTTGCAATTAAACATACATCACAACTTCCTTTATAAGCAACCTTTTCTATTTCAGGATTAATTATAACTTCAGATCTATCTCCTCTATCTACACCTAAAATATCATACATGCTTTTTCCTACTCTATCTTTATGCAAATCACATACTCCAACAATCTCTACGCCTTTTTTATTTGTGAGCATTTTTGCCATACCGCTTCCCATAGCTCCAAAGCCCCATATAGTAACTTTAACCTTATCCTTCATTATAAAGCCTCCTTTTTTATTTCAATATTATATATTGCAATCATCGTGCCATGTTTATTTATGTATAAATATTTATATATCATTTAAATTACCTACCTAGTACACTATATTTCTTATATATATACATTCGGAAATATAAAAAGCAAAATATTTTGCATTAAATATGCAAAATATTTTGCTTATAAAGAGTATTTCTTCATTTTGTACTGAAGACCCTGCCTTTTTATCCCCAGAGCTTCAGCTGATTTTGTAATATTGTTTTTATTTTCTTTTAATATTTCCATAATAATTTCTTTTTCAATTTCTTCTAAATGATCCTCTAATTTTTTATTTCCGTATATTACTTCTTCTTTTTTTACATTAATGTCTTTATCTTTATCAGAAGTTCTGGCATTTATGTAGTATGGAAAATCATCTAATTTAATTTCATCATTGTTATCCAGTAAGCTTATGGCACCTTCTATAACATGTTTAAGTTCTCTGACATTTCCTGGCCAGTGATATTCCAAAATAAATTGCATAGCTTCCTGAGATAACCCTTTAATTTTAACGTTGAAAATTTTTTCGTAATGTTTCATGAAATAATCTACCAGAGGTAGTATATCTTCTCTTCTTTCCCTTAAAGGTGGTATGGATAGATTTATTACACTTAATCTATAAAATAAATCTTCTCTAAATTTATTTTCCTTAACTAATTTAAGGGGGTCTTTGTTTGCAATAGCTATAATTCTAACATCAACTTTTTCCTCTCTGTCTCCACCTATAGGTCTGAATTTACCGGTTTCTAAAACTCTTAGTAGTTTTGATTGAAGCTCTAATGGCATAGAATTTATTTCGTCAAGAACTAGGGTGCCACCATGGGCTTTTCTAAAAAGTCCTTCTTTATTTTCAGCTCCTGTAAACCCTCCTCTCTTTGTTCCAAACAAAATACTCTCCAAAAGATTACTGGGAATAGCTGCACAGTTTTCAGCTATATAACCTTTATTCTTTCTTCGACTAAGGTTGTGAATGCTCTGAGAAAAGAGTTCTTTACCTGTTCCAGATTCTCCAATTATTAAAACATTGGAATTAATCTTTGCTATATTTTTACTTTGCTCAATTAAACTCATCATCTTTTTAGACTTACCAATTATGTCACTAAAATTATATCCTTCTTTGTCTATCACTCTCTTGTCATGAAGTTCAACTATCCGGTCTGATAAGCTTTCTAATTTAGTAACATTTTTCGATATTTCAAAACTTCCAATAATCTTACCTTCTTCCATTATTGGATATGTAGAATTTAAGGTTGATATTTTTTTACCATTTTTATTAAAATAAATCTGTTTGTTGTTAATTATAGGTTTTCGACTTTTTTGCACTTCCATGTGAGTACTATTTCGTTTAATATCTGGCATAACCTTTGTTAAAGGTTGATTAAGCACATCTTCCCTATCCATATTTTCAATAAAAGCCATTTGCTCGTTGTAAATAACAGTTTTCCCTTTAGTATCTACCACTTGGATACCTTCCTCTATAGATGTTAATAGTAGCTCTAAAACTCTTTCTTTATTCATATAGTACCTCTTTAAATTTAATATCTAACTTAATTTAATGATAATACAAATAAAAGATAAATGCAAAATATTTTGCATTTATCTTTTATCTATCTGTACTACTTTTTAATATTTTTTCAAAATATTTCAAAAGCAACATACTTGTTATTATATATGATATTACAACAGCTGCGAATATACCTTTTACTTCTAGTAGTTTTGATAAGGTTAAGGCTATGGGAATGTATATCAGAAATACTTGGGAAAAAGTAAAAGCTGCGGCATGAATTGGTTTATTTATAGCATTTAAGACCGAGGTTATAACCATAAATATTCCTTGAAATCCGTATCCTAGTGGAACTATATATAAATATAATTTTATATAGCTTTGAACATCCTGACTGTCATTAAAAATTCTAGCAATAACATCAGACAATAAAAATAAGACTATATAAGCACCAATGCTATATATAATCATAGCTTTAGCTGCGAATTTAATTCCCTTTATAATTCTATCATACTTTTTCGCTCCATAATTTTGTCCTGAAAATGGTATCATTACCGATGATAAAGCATTTACAAAGGATAGGGCAAAAAATTCAAGTCTAGTACCTACTCCATATCCTGCTACAGCAGCAATGCTGTAAGTAGATAAAAATCTTGTTATTATTCCTGCACTGAGAGGTTGAGTCATTTTTATCATTGAATTTGGAATTCCTACGTAAAGTACCTGCTTCCAGCTATTTATAGTTCTTTTAATTGATGTGTTTTTAAATGTAATAATTTTATCTCTCTTAATTAATACATATAAAGCCACTGAAAAAGATGTCATTCTTGCAAATACTGTAGCAATAGCAGCTCCCTTTATACCCATAAAGGGAAAGGGGCCAATACCAAAAATTAATAAAGGATCTAATATTATATTTATTACTGCTGAAGTCATCATTATTAATGATGGGATTTTAGTATCACCTAAAGCTCTGATTATATTATTTCCAACCATAGGGATTACAACAAAAGGAACACCTAAAAACCAAATGGACATATATTCGCCAATATAATTTAACATTTTCTTTTCTGCACCTAGTAGGGAAAAAATTTCTTCAATAAATTCTATACCTAAAAAAGCAGTTATGAGGGCAAATAAAAATCCAAGAACAATGCTGTCTGTACCTACATGACGTACTTTATCAAAGTTATCCTCACCAGCAGCTCTTGATACTACTGAAGATGTTCCCATACCAAGACCTAAAGATATACTATTGATTATAAGTACTACGGGAAAAGTAAAAGAAATGGCAGCAAGTTGTTCTTTTCCCAATCTTCCTATAAAGAAAGTATCCGCCAAATTAAAGGTAACTAAACTTAGAATCCCAAATATCATTGGTCCGGCTAGTCTCAATATGATGTTTCCTATATCTCCATTAAGCATTTCCTCTCTGCTAATTTTTTTCATTTTAATATCACAGCCTAAACTTTTATTTCTAAAATTGGTTCATATACTAGTTTTCCTTTTACTCTTTTACTCTCCATTAGTAAAATAGATTCAACTTTAGCATTGATTGCATGTAAATGTATAGATTCATATGAAGTCTCCATTTCTACTTTTCTAGCAATTGTAAGATGAGGTGTAAATTTTCTTTTATCAGTATCGAATCCTTTGCTCTCTAAAAGACTTTTTAGTTCCTCATTTAGTTTATTCAAATTAGGATTGTCTTCAATACCTACCCATACAATATCTCCACCTGGTCTATTAAAGTTACCGATTTTGTCAAAATTTAATACTTCAGGAAAAGTTTTCAACTCTTTTAGTAAATCCTTCAATTTTTTTAATTTTTCATCATCAACATCTCCAATAAATTCTAAGGTAATATGGTAATTTTTGTAATCAGGGAATCTGCCTTTTTTTGAATTTTTCTCAACAATGTCTTTAATTTCTTTTAGCTTTTCCTTTGTTTCCTCTTGAAATGTTACTGCATAAAATACTCTCAT
>JAWSUU010000046.1:0-15961 GCA_033549325.1 Bacillota bacterium
TATCAAAAGCTTCACAATCTTTTTCTATGTTATCAAGCATATTTTCTCTTATCATTTCAGCTTTTTCTATGATTATCTTCATTTCTTCTTCTACTTCTTCATAGTTCTTTTTACCTACCGTTAGATTAGCCACCATTTCTGATAAAGCCGCTGCTAAAGCTCCACTATATGCAGCTATACTACCTCCTCCAGGTACCGGTTCACTGGAAGCCGTCTCTTTTGAAAATTCTTCTAATGTTTTATTTTTCATCTTATCCTCCTCAGTTTTTTTGTACTATTTTACCATCTTTTATAACAGTTTTCACAATATTAACACCTACATGATAAGGTAAAAATTTATAAGATGGATAATCCAATATTAGTATGTCTGCTTTTTTACCAGGATCTATACTACCTGTTTCAGATACTCTATCTAAAGCTGCAGCACTATTTATTGTTAAAGCAGTAACTATTTCTTCTGGCGTTAGATTCATATATAGTGCAGCCAGTGAAATTATTAGTGGAACAGAATTAGTAAAACAACTACCTGGATTTAAGTCAGTTGCTAAGGCTACGGCACAACCCATATCTATCATCTTTCTTCCATTAGCATATTCTTCTTTTAAGCAAAATGCTGTACCAGGAAGTAGTGTTGATATAACTCCCTTTTCAGCCATGTCCTTTATTCCCTTGTCTGAAACTTGTAAAAGATGATCTGCTGATATTGCTCCAAGTTCTGCTCCAAGCTCTGCTCCTCCCAGCTGTACGATTTCATCTGCATGAAGTTTAAGTTTTAATCCCATTTCCTTAGCTTTAGCAAGAAATCTTCTAGACTGTTCTATATCAAATACTCCTTCTTCACAGAATATATCTGCAAAATCTGCCAATTTATTTTTTATAACCTGGGGTAAAACTTCTTCTATTTGAAAATCTATGAATTCATCTTCTTTTCCTTTATATTCTTCTGGTACTGCATGTGGTCCTAAAAAAGTAACTGCAATATCAATAGAGTGATCTTTTTGTAATTCTTTCATAGCTTTTAATTGTTTTATTTCAGTTTCTAAGTCCAATCCGTATCCGCTTTTTCCTTCAACAGTCGTAACTCCATATTTTATCATTGAGTCAAGTCTTTTTCTCCCGGATTCTACTAGCTCTTCTAAGGAGGCTTGTTTTGTAGATTTAACTGTGCTTACTATACCTCCACCTCTTCTCATAATGTCCATATAATCGTCACCTCTTAATCTCCATGAGAATTCTTCTTCTCTATATCCTCCAAAGACAAAATGAGTGTGAGAATCTATAAATCCAGGCATAACACTTTTACCTTCTGCATCTATAATTGTATACTCTTTTTTATTAAATTCTTTTAATATATTTTCTTCTTTACCTACTGCTTTTATTATATTCCCTTCTATTACTATTGCTCCCTTTTCTATAACTCCAATATCTTGCATATCTTTACCAAATTTAGGTTCAAATCCAGAGCAAGTAACTACTTCAGATGTATTTAAAATCATTTTTTTATTCATATTTTCATCACCTCGACTTATTATAACATTAAAGTCTTGTTTCTAAAACTTGATCTATTTTAAATTCTTCTAATCCTAAGTAGTATTCTGCTGTATCTACCAGTGCAGCCATAGGTACAAGCCCGATTATTTCGCTTCCCAGCACATTTATTCCATATCTTTTACACTCCATTTTTACAGTTTCAAATACTCTATATATGGCGGTTTTTGTGTAGTCAGTTAGATTCATAGATACCTGTACTATTTTTCTATCTTCAAGTTCTATTCCTATTGCTTTACAGTATCTGAAGCCTCCATTTATATGTCTTATCTGTCTAGCAATTTTATTAGCTATATCTATGTTTTCTGTATCTAAATTTATATTATAAGCTACTAGAGGCATCCTTGCACCAATTGCTGTTACCCCCGCAGTAGGATGAACTTTATCAGGTCCAAAGTCCGGTTTCCATTCTGTATCTTTCATTTTTTCAGACATTTTTTCAAACTGTCCTTTTCTAATTTTAGCTAAATTTGATCTATGAGGTGATGATGCAGATTTTTCATATAAAAAGAATGGCAGATTGTGCTTTTCAGAAGCTTTTGCTGCTACTTCTTTTGCTAATTTATCTGCTTCCTCAACTGTTACATTTCTAATAGGTATAAAAGGTATTACATCTACCGCGCCCATTCTAGGATGCTGACCTTCGTGTTTTTTTAGATCTATTAATTCTACAGCTTTATCAATTGATTGTAGGATAGCTTTTTTTAATTCTTCCGGTTCACCTACTACCGTAACCACACATCTATTGTGATCTTCATCGTTGCTATAATCAAGTAATTTAACACCTTTTTTACCTCTAAATGATTCTACAATCTTTTCTATTTTATCTAAATCTCTTCCCTCACTAAAATTCGGTACACATTCTACAATTCTTTCCATTTTATCCTCCTACTATTACAAAGATAATGACAGAATCTTTTGACTCTATCACTATCTTTTACTATTTTTATTGTTTTAAATTTTTAAAAGTTTTTTCTATTAAATCATCATCTGCTACAAATGGTATTGTAATGTGATCTTCTCCCTGGAATTTTTTATTGTATTCAGAAACCGTATCTATTGAATTTTCGCATCTTGCCCAATTTCTTCTTGCAACTCCAACCATTGCATCCCAAGGTATTGAATTCATTAGTATTTCATCCACTCTTTCGCTACCATCCAGTACCATTCCAAAGCCACCGTTTATAGCTTTACTAATGCCTACTCCACCACCGTTGTGGAGAGCTACTAAACTCATCCCTCTTGCAGCATTTCCCGCAAAACAGTGTATAGCCATATCTGCTGTAATATTGCTTCCGTCTTTTATATTGGAAGTTTCTCTATATGGTGAATCGGTACCTCCGGTATCGTGATGATCTCTACCCAACATTACCGGACCTATTTCTCCATCTCTTACCATTTTGTTGAATTTAAGAGCTATGTCTCTTCTTCCTAAAGCATCTTGGTATAGAATTCTGGCTTGGGTTCCTACTACCAATTTGTTTTTCTCAGCATCTCTAATCCATACATAATTATCTCTATCTTGTCCTCTTCTATTAGGATCTATTGCATCCATAGCAGCTTTGTCAGTCTTTATTAAATCCTCGTGTTTACCGCTTAAACAAACCCATCTAAATGGTCCGTATCCGTAATCAAAAAGCATAGGTCCCATTATGTCTTCTACATAAGAAGGAAAAACAAATCCTTCGCTAGTATCTTTACCGTTTTTAGCAATTTCTTTAGCTCCTGCATCAAAAACGGCTCTCATAAAAGCATTTCCGTAATCGAAAAAGTATGTTCCTCTGTCAACTAATTTTTGAATTAAATTGAAGTGTTTAACAAGGCTTTTATCTACATTTTTTTTGAATTCTTCTTTATTATTTTTTAGAAGCTCCGTTCTTTCTTCAAAGGAAAGTCCTTGAGGACAGTATCCACCGTCGTATGGTACGTGACAAGAAGTTTGGTCTGATAAAAGTTCTATTTTAATATCGTTATCTACTGCATATTCCAGCAAATCCACTATATTCCCTTCGAAAGCAATTGACATAGGTTCTTTTTTGTTTATGTATTCATTAGCAATTTCAAATGCTTCCTTTAAGCTGTCGGTGGATTTAGAAACCCAGCCCTGTTCCATTCTTGTCTCAATTCTTGATTTATCTACTTCTGCAATAATGCCAACACCATTAGCAATTTCTACAGCCTTAGCTTGAGCCCCACTCATTCCACCAAGTCCTGAAGATACAAACAAATGTCCTCTTATGTCACCATCTTCAGCCACACCAAGTTTCAATCTTCCTGCATTTAACAAGGTATTAAATGTACCGTGTACAATTCCTTGTGGTCCTATATACATCCACCCTCCTGCAGTCATCTGTCCGTAGCTTGATACGCCCATAGCAGTTGCTTTTGCCCAGTCTTCAGGATTATCAAACATACCTACCATAAGACCGTTTGTAAGTATTACCCTTGGACTTTTTTTATGAGATTTAAAAAGTCCAACTGGATGTCCAGACATCACTACTAATGTCTGCTCATCAGTTAGTTTTTCTAAGTATTTTTTTATTAATCTGTACTGCATCCAATTTTGACAAACCTGTCCCGTCTCTCCGTAGGTAACAAGTTCATAAGGATAAAGAGCAATATCAAAATCCAGGTTGTTATCTATCATAACCTGCATTGCTTTTCCCTCTACACAATTGCCCTTGTATTGGTCAATAGGTTTTCCTTTAATTCTACCTTCTGGACGGAATCTGTATCCATATATTCTACCCATTGTCATAAGTTCTTCTAGAAATTCAGGGGCTACTTTTTCGTGATGTTCTTCCGGGATATATCTTAAAGCATTTTTTAATGCCAGTTTTATTTCCCTATCCGTCAACGTAACCTCTCTTTTAGGTGCTCTTCTATATTTAGAGTCGAATCCAGGATGTTCAGGCAAATCTGAATCTAGTTTAATTGTCATTGAATTTGAAATATCCGTATTATTTAACATGACAATCCTCCTTTAATTATATTTATTTTATATTACAATTATACATAATTAACGTCTATAAAACGTCTACAAATAAAAATAGTCGAAGTAAATTATCGACTATTTTCAAATAAAGTTTTTATAGATTTTTCATTTGCTTGACAAATTCCTCTTTCGGTTATTATTCCAGTTACATATTTTGAAGGTGTAACATCAAAACCAAAATTTTTAGCCTTGCTCTCTTTCGGTGTAATAAGAACTTTTTTGATTTTACCATCTGTAAGACCTTGTATATATTTTACCTCTTCCCCATCTCTTTCTTCAATAGGTATATCCTTCAATCCATTTGAAATTTGCCAGTCTATTGTAGATGATGGTAAGGCTGCATAAAAAGGTACTTTATTATCATAGGCAGCTAAAGCTTTTAGATATGTTCCAATTTTATTTGCAACATCTCCGGTATAAGTAGTTCTATCTGAGCCTACAATCACCAAATCAACTAATCCTTTTTGCATTAAATGTCCCCCTGCATTATCTGCAATCACAGTATGATTTACACCATGGTTTCCCAGTTCCCAAGCTGTTAACCTTGCACCTTGATTTCTAGGCCTTGTTTCATCTACCCATACATGAACCTTTATTCCTTTATTATGGGCTTCATATATAGGAGAAGTTGCTGTACCATAGTCGACAAAAGCAAGCCATCCAGCATTGCAGTGGGTCAAAATATTTACCGTTTCACCATTTTTTTCTTTACTTATTTTTTCGATTATTTTGCTGCCATATTCTCCTATTTTTTTGCAGTAGGTTTCATCTTCTAAAGCTATTTCCTGAGCTTCTTTTTTTAATAATTCTAAAATTTTAATCTTATCTTTTTCTTTTTTTATGTGTTTCATCTGTCTTGTCAGGGCATATTCCAAGTTTACAGCTGTCGGTCTGGTGTTTCTAAGTTTCTCAGCATCTGATTTTATTAATTCTATATATCTTTCCGAAGATATATCTTCGTCAAAATGCTGTAAAGCAGATAGGTAAACTCCGTACCCTGCCGCTGCACCAATAAGTCCTGCACCTCTTAAATGCATATCCTTTATTGCTACAGCCATTTCATGAGGATTTCTTATCTTTTCAATTACAAATTCATGCGGCAGATATCTTTGATCAATAATTTTAATAAATCCTTCTTCGTCCATCCAGATGGTTTTGTATTTTACATTATTTACAAGCATATAAAAAACCTCCTAACATCTTTATTATATTTTAATTAGGAGGTTTTAATCAAGTTTTTATTCAATTACAGCTATTAATTCTTTAGATTTTACCTGCTGTCCTTCTTTTATGTATATTTCTTTTATTTTCCCCTTTAGTGGGGCTAATATTTTTGTTTCCATTTTCATTGCTTCAATTATTGCAACCGGTTGATTTTCTTCTACTTCTTCATTCTCTTTCACTAATATTCTTACAATTTTTCCCGAGATATTAGCACCCATTTCCTTGTTATTATTAGGATCAGCCTTTCTTTTTTCTTCTTTTGATATACCTTCTTTGATGCTTTTATCCTTTATTTTTACAACTCTTCTATTTCCATTTATTTCAAAAGCCACATCTCTGTATCCTTCATCATCCAATTTTCTAACTTCTACAAGTTTGACCACCATAATTTTCCCTTCAGAGATTTTTATTTCACAGGTTTCTCCTTCTTCCAAACCATGAAAATATATATCACTACCCATTGAAGTAAAGTCTCCTACCTCTTCTTTATACTTCAAATAATCATCAAAAACTTTAGGATAAAGAGCATAACTTAATATATCTTTTTTATTTGAAACTATACTATGTTTTTTATTCAGATAGGTTTTTATTTCATCAAAATTTTCATCCTTCAGTAGTTCTCCAGGCCTTACAGTTATTGGTTTTTCATTTTTAAGAACTAATTTTTGGAGTCTTTTTGGAAATCCTCCCTGAGGCTGTCCCATCATTCCTTTAAAATATGAAACTACTGAGTCAGGAAAATCCTGTCCCTTAGCTTTTCCGTAAATATTTTCAGGGGTGTAGTTGTTTTGTACCATATAGATAGCCATATCTCCTACAACTTTAGATGATGGTGTTACCTTTATAATATCTCCTAACATAAAATTTACTTTTTTATACATTTCTTTAACTTCTTTAAATTTATGTCCTAACCCAAAACTCTCTACCTGAGGTTTAAGATTTGAATACTGACCACCTGGAATCTCGTATTTGTATATCTCAGCTGTTCCAGATTTTAAATCAGATTCAAATTGATTGTAAACCGGACGTACGCTACTCCAGTAATCTGAAATTTGCTGAATTTTATCCATATCCAATCCTGTATCTCTTTCAGTATTTTCAAGAGCTGCAGCTACTGAGTTTAATGCCGGTTGACTTGTAAGTCCCGACATGCTGTTAAAAGCTGTATCTACGATATCTACACCAGCATTTGCAGCCATTAATAGTGTAGCAACTCCATTTCCACTTGTATCGTGAGTATGTAAATGTATAGGTATTTCTATTTCATTTTTTAAAGCTTTAATCAACTTATCTGCTGCTAGCGGCTTAAGAAGTGCAGACATGTCTTTGATACCTAGTATATGAGCTCCGGCTTTTTCCAAGTTTTTAGCCATATCAACGTAGTATTTAATAGAGTATTTATCTCTACTTTTGTCTAAAATATCACCTGTATAACACATACATGCTTCGGCGATTTTACCTTGATTCAATACTTCATCTATAGCTATTTCCATCCCTCTAATCCAGTTAAGAGAGTCAAATATTCTAAAAACATCTATACCGTTCTTTGCTGATTCTTTTACAAATTCTCTAATTACATTGTCGGGATAATTTTTGTAACCTACTCCATTTGATCCTCTAAGCAGCATTTGAAAAAGTATATTGGGTATTTCTTCTCTCAGCTTCTCCATTCTTTCCCAAGGAGATTCTTTTAAAAATCTATAAGAAACATCAAAGGTAGCACCGCCCCACATTTCTATAGAAAATAAATCAGGAGCTAATCTTGAAACAGCTGGAGCAATTTTAACCATATCAACAGTTCGCATTCTTGTAGCCATTAGTGATTGATGAGCATCTCTCATGGTAGTATCAGTTAATAATAATTTATGCTGATTTTTAACCCATTTAACTATACCTTCTGCTCCCTCTCTATCAAAAATATTTTTTGTTCCTTTTTTGATTATTTTTTTATCGTATTTAGGTACTCTTGGTACATCAAATTGAGGCTTTACTCCTCTAGTTTCATTAACTACCTTTTCTCCGATATATTTAATTACTCTTAACTCAGAATCTCTTCCTCCTCTAATATCAAAAAGTTCAGGATTATCTGAAATAAAACCTGTATCACACATACCTTTCTCAAAAGTATTGTGATTAAGTACATTTAACAAAAATCCAATATTAGTTTTAACTCCTCTTACATTAAATTCTTTAAGCGCTCTAGAAGATTTATTTCTGGCATCTTTAAAGGTTCTGCCCCAAGACGTTACTTTAACTAAAAGACTATCGTAATATGGACCAATTACAGCCCCAGTAAAACCGTTACCTCCATCCAATCTTATCCCCAACCCGGAACTTGATCTATAAACGTCTATAGTTCCTGTATCCGGAGCAAAATTATTTGATGGATCTTCTGTAGTCACTCTACATTGAATTGCATATCCATTCTGTTTGATCTCTTCTTGAGATTTTATACCTATTTTTTCAGAATCTAATGAGTAACCTTCTGCTACCATTATTTGAGATTGTACTAGATCTATTCCTGTAACTTCTTCAGTTACAGTGTGTTCCACCTGTATTCTAGGGTTCATTTCTATAAAATAATGGCTTCCTTTAGAATCCACTAAAAATTCTACTGTCCCTGCATTTCTATAATTAACAGCTTTAGCTATAGCAAGGGCATCTTGGCAAATTTCCTGCCTTTTTTTATCATCAATACATAATGCAGGAGTGAACTCTATAATTTTTTGATGTCTTCTTTGAATTGAACAATCTCTCTCAAATAAATGAACAATATTACCATACTTGTCCCCTAGTATTTGAACTTCAATATGTTTAGGTTTTTCTAAATATTTTTCTATGAAAATATCATCTATACCAAAGGCTTTTTTTGCTTCATTTTTTGCACTGTTAAACTCATCAATGAGATCTTCTTCCTTTGTTACAATTCTCATACCTCTTCCCCCGCCACCGGCTGAAGCTTTTAGTATAACAGGGTAGCCGCAATAATCAGCAAATTCTTTTGCTTCATAGTTATTTTTTACGGCTTTTTCTACTCCAGGAATTGTAGGTACACCTACTTGATTTGCCACTTTTTTAGATTTAATTTTATCTCCCAATTTATCCATCATCTCACTATCCGGTCCTACAAATTCAATTCCGGATTCTTGACATTTCCTAGCAAATTCTACATTTTCCGATAAAAATCCGTATCCTGGATGAATAGCATCTACACCTTTAGAAATTGCTAAATTTATTATCTCATCAATATCTAAATAAGCATCAACGGGCCCTTTGTTTTTTCCTATTTGATAGGATTCATCAGCCTTTGTTCTAAAAAGAGAGTTCTTGTCTTCTTCAGAATATATAGCCACGGATCTTATTCCCATTTCTTTACATGCTCTAAAGACACGTATAGCGATTTCACCTCTATTCGCTACTAAAATTCTTTTGAATTTTTTCATTTTTGCAACACCACCTATTTTTCTTTAGGATATAGCATAACAAAATTAAATTAGTTTTTCAACCTTATTTGTTTATTTTTTTAATTTATTCGTCTTTATACTTATCTCTATTTTGTAAGTGTTTGTTTTTAAAACTTGTGTCCGCAAAAATAAAACACCTAAGATGAATTAAATCTAGGCGTTAACTTTATTTATTAAGGTTTTTTTTATAAATAGTTATATTTATTATTTGTTGAATTCAATAATATTTTTCCTATATCTTGCTGGTAAGAATTGAAACTGTGCCTTTGTATTTTTTCTATCCTTTATTCCTATAGCTTTGAAATATTCCTTCCACATTTCTTCATATACTTCTTCTACATCACTAAACTTACTGTAAAGCTTCTCATCAATATTTGTTATGTACCATTGTTTTTGATTGTAAATACCTGCTTTAAGTCTTTTGTCATCAAATATTATAAAATTTTCACTTTTAAATCTATCTGCAAAGTGAGGCATTATCAATTCAACTATATCATTATCAGGAGAAATCTTTGAAAAAAGCACTCCATTTAAATCTTTAAATCTTAAAATCCCTAAAAATCTATGTTTTTCTTTTGATACTTTGTCGTAAATGTTCTGAATTGGAAATGTATCTTCATGAGAATAGAGTTGTGTTATATTTCCTTTTATAAATCCTAAATCTATAAAATTAACTATGTATCTTTCTTTTTTAGATTCAGTTGATAGAAATGTGTAGTAAATTAACTTCAAAGCTGTTTTCGAAATTCTTTTTTTAATTATGTCCTCCATCTTTGATGAAAATTCTTCATTTGACTTTACTATTTTATAATCCACCATTAAAGATTTTTGATATGATTTTTTCGAAAAAATTCCCGATGACTCTTTATATCTGTAGTGTATATATAATGCTGTCATCAATCCCGTATATGTACTGTCATATAAATAATCCATAAGCCCTCCTTAAAAAAAAGATAGCTGTCTATCGTTTTCCATTTCTCCAAGCTTATATTTTATAATATCAGGTTTTATATCTATACCACCATGATATTTTCCATCACAAGTAAGGAAGTATTTTGCTCTTTTTAATACTACTCCCATTTTTTTAAGATTCTCATAATTAACTTTTAAGAACCTTCTTTCCTTTACAATTCTTTGAGCTGATTTTGGTCCAATTCCTGGAATCCTCAAAAGTTCGTCATAGGACACTTTATTTACTTCTTTAGGAAATAAATGAATATTATTCAAAGCCCAGTTAATTTTAGGATCAAATTCTAAGTCGAAATTTCTATCAACTTCCGTTAGAAGCTCATCAGCTCTAAATTTATAAAATCTTAAAAGCCAATCTGCTTGATACAACCTATGCTCTCTTTTTAAAGGTGGTTTAGTATTCACTGCCGGAAGCAAAGAATTTTCTACTACAGGTATATATGCAGAATAATATACTCTTTTTAGTTGAAATTTATCATATAGGATTTGACTGGTTTTCAAGAGCTGATAATCGCTATCCTGAGATGCTCCAACTATCATCTGAGTAGTCTGTCCAGCTGGAAGGAATTTTTTAGAAGCCTTATATTTACTTTTATCGTCTTTATTTTCCATTATTTGATTGTTTAAATTTTTCATAGGCAATAAAATAGTTCTAGTGTTTTTCTGTGGCGCTAAAATTTTTAAACTTTCTTGACTTGGTAGTTCTATATTGATACTTATTCTATCGGCTAAAAAACCAAGTTTAGTCATCAAATCTTTGGAAGCATTAGGTATGCCTTTAACATGTATGTATCCAGAAAATCCATATTTATTTCTCAGAATTTCAAGTGTCTTACACATTTTTTCTGAGGTATAATCTGGATTTTTTTCTACAGCTGAAGATAAAAAAAGACCTTCTATGTAATTTCTTCTATAAAATTCATAGGTTATTTTTGCCATCTCTTCAGGAGAAAAAGATGCTCTTTCTATATCACTGCTGACTTTGTTTATGCAGTATGAACAGTCGTATATGCAGTTATTTGACATTAAAACTTTCAACAAAGATATACATCTGCCATCAATAGACCAGGTATGACATATACCAAAGGATCTAGAATTACCAAGTTTTCCTTTGTTTCTTCTTTCTACACCGCTGGATGAACAGGATACATCATATTTTGCACCTTCGGCTAATATTTTTAATTTTGAAATTAATTTATCCATATAACCACCATAAAGAACATTTGTTCTATTATAGCATTTTTCTAACTATTTGCAAAGCAAATCATCATTTTTCCATTTAATTATTTTTTCTGCAGTTATTAATGAGTCTAAATTTTTAAGCTTTAGGTTGTAGTCATATTCTTTTGATTTATTTTGATACATTGAGTCGTAGTAGTTTATCATTAACTCTTTAGCTACATAATCAAAATTATTTTCTTCTACCTTACTTTTTAGTGATTTTATTTTTTCATCGGATACATATTTTTTGAGTCTATCTATGTTATTTATTGATTCTTCTTTCCAGTGTTTATTCTGTATATAATCTTCTCTTAAAACATTTATTCTTTTTTCTATATCAGCCTCAATATATATGTGAAGACCTGTTTTCATTTTTTCGTGTATAAACTTAGGGACCATCACATTTCCTACTCTTCTACTTTCCGCTTCTACAAATATATATTCTCCTACTGATTTATCCATGTAGTTGAATATTTTTGATTCAAAATTTTTCTGCGTACTTGGTTCTCCTAAGCCAATCCCTCCTAAAAGTGATCCTCTATGATTTGCCGCTCCCTCAAAATCCAATATCTTTTCTCCCTGTTTTTCAAGTTCTTTTAAAATCTCTGTTTTTCCCACTCCAGTATTACCATGAATTACTATGTATTTCATTTTTTTGTTTAAAATCGGTAAATTTTCATAAATATATTTTCTGTATTTTTTATATCCTCCATCTACTTTTATTATATTCATTCCTATAGATGAAAATGCTGAAGCAAAAAAAGTACTTCTATAGCCACCTCTAGCACAATAAGCAGCAATCTGTCTATCTTTATTTTTAAGAAGTTCATTTATTTCTTCGAAGAATTCAGGAAGTTTTTGTGAAACTATCTCTACTCCTAACCTTCTAGCTTCCGTTACACTTTTCTGCTTATATGCTGTCCCAACTATAGCTCTCTCTTTATCTGTGAATAAAGGTATGTTAATAGATTCTATTATTCTCTCTTCTTTATGCTCTTTAGGACTTCTTACATCTATAAATAAACTGTCATCTTTTAATTTTTCATATGGTCTTGTTATTAGCATTGCAACCTCCTATAATAGATTCATTATAACATATCTTCAAAAAGAAAAAAGGTGGCCTTTTAAAGACCACCAGATTTTATTTTCTAACATTTATATTTGCTATTGTACTACTTCGAAACCTTCATTAGCCCATCCACTTGGAGCTGTTACGTCAGTACCCATTCCACTTTTTAATGATACTGCATCATATCCTAAGAATCTCATTACTGCTACTGCCTGTCCTGCTGTCTGTCCTGAATAGCAGTTAACAATAACCGTTTTATCAGTAGGTATTGTATTGAATTCTAAATGCATATCCTTACCCCAAGGAATATTTGCTGCTGTTGGTATATGTCCTTTAGCATAATCTTCTGCCTGTCTTATTGATAAGAAGTATACACTCTCATCTCCGGCTTCTAGTAATTCATTAGCTGCCTCTGATGAAATAATATTATTCTTAATGTCTGCTGATGCCATATCTTCGAAATATTTTACTACTCTAGCTTTCATTGCTGGAGCCATTTCACTTACTGCTTCTGCTGGCAACTCATTAGCTTCAGCTTCAAGGTAAGCTTCATGTCCTTCTGTATTTGATACTCCTAAAACAAAACCGTATTTTACAGATTGAACATCATATCCAGCCATTCTTAATACAGCTGTTGCCTGTCCTGCTGTTTGTCCTGTATAGCAATATAAGTATATAGGTTTATCCATAGGTAAAGACTCTACATGCTGACCAAATTCTGCATTCCAAGGTATGTTAACTGCACCTATTATATGACTTTCACTATATACATCCGGCTGTCTAATATCTAAAACAACCATATCTTCTTCAGCATCTATTTTTGCAAATACATCTTCACTTGGAATAATATTACTTGATTCGTAATTTGCAAAATAGTCAGTAGCTGCTTCTTCTACTACGTGTACAGGGTATCCTTGATTAAACCATCCTAATGGTGCATTAGCTCCTACACCCATTCCACCGTTAAGTGAAACTGCGTCGTAACCTAGTAATCTTAATCCTGCAACAGTTTGTCCTGCTGTTTGTCCTGAATAACAGTAAACTACAATAGTTTTATCCATTGGAAGTTTGTCGAATTCCTGCTCCATACCTGGTCCCCAAGGTATTAAATCTGCTCCTGCAATATGTCCAGCATCATATGCATCTTGCTGTCTTATAGAAAGAATATATATGCTGTCATCTCCTGCATCTCTAAGTTTTGCAAGGTCCATTTCGCTTATTTTATAATTTGCATAAGTAGTTCCTGCTACATCAGCTAATCCTTCGTAGTAATCTGTCAAGGCTGCTTGAATTGATGGATCAATTTCAGTCGTAGCTTCTCCAAATTCATATTCATAAGTTTCAATATAATCTTCGTATCCTTCTACTTTTGATATCCCGAAGTTAAATCCTAAGTTTACTGATTTTGCATCTATACCCGCCATGTTTAATGTTGCTACTGCTTGTCCTGCTGTCTGTCCTGAATAGCAGTAAACATACACTGTCTTATCTGTAGGTAATTTATCTAGGTTTTCAGCTATTGCTGGACCCCAAGGTGCATTATAAGCTCCTAATATGTGTCCTTCTGCATAAGCATCTGCTTGTCTTATATCAAGAACAAACATGTCTTCGCCGTTAGCTACTTTTTCTATGAAATCTGCCTGTCCAATTTTATAGATATCTTCAGGCATTTCAGCAAAATAACTATTTACAGCTTCTGCTACTACATCTTCATCTGCTTCTGCTGGCTCTTCCTCTTCTGGTTCTTCAGCCGGTTCTTCCTGTTCTGGCTCTTCTGCTGGCTCTTCACTTGGTGAGCAAGCAGCCATGCTAAATACTAAAGCTAGTATTGTAAGTAATACTAAAAATCTTTTTAATAGTGTTTTCATTTAAATCCTCCTATTTTTTAATTTAATTTAATTTAATTTAAAACCCCTAAATTTATTTATATCAACTTCCGTCTGAAGATGATGGTGGTGGTGCTGGTGTATCAGCTGGTTCTTCTTCAGGTACTTCATCACTATCGCTCCACTCTACCCAAGCTCCGTCATACAGTTTTAAGTTTCTGTATCCTGCATTCCATAAAGCTGCAAAGCTTTGTGCTCCTCTGATGGAAGTTTTACAAAACATTACTATCGTTTCATCTGGTGTAATACCTATTTCTATATAATCATTTTGTATATCTTTTGGAGACTTGAAAGCTCCAGTTGAATAATTATTGTTTACATAATTATATAGAACTGATCCAGGAATAGTTCCCGCATTATATTCTTCTTGAGTTCTTGTATCTAATATAACTAAATTTTCCGGTGGCTCATTTAAATAACCTTCTATTTCTTCTTTTGTTGCTATGTAATCTTCTCTAAGTTCTTCAGCTTTAAATTGTGCTTTTTCAACTTCAGGAATATCTTGAACAAATTCAACTCCATCTTTAGCTAGTGCGTTTACTCCTCCGTTGATAATTTTTACATTCTCATGTCCATAAACTAATAAAGTCCACCACAATCTAGCAGCATCCATGTTGTTATTATTGTCATAAGTTATAACTAATGTATCATTAGATATGCCGCTTGCTCCCATTACATTTTCTATTCGAACTTTAGGGGCTAACATATTGCTGTACGGTTTATCAGTAACTATAGCACTTCTCGGTATATTTACAGCACCTTCTAAATGATAAGACTCATATTCTGCTTCATTACGTGCATCAACAAGCACTACATTGTCTTCCTTAGCTAATTCTAGTGCTTCGCTTGGTGATATTATAACAGTTCCCTCTTCTGCAAAATCATATGTTGCACATCCGCTAAGACCTGCTAATGATGCTAGTATTAGGGAAGCAATTAATATTAAAGATATTTTTCGCATCTGTACCTCCATCCCTTTCATTTTAGATTAATTGTTAAATAATACACAATATATTATATGATAAAAGGTTTTCTTTTTGATACCGTCTTTTATTATACTGTATTTGATTCGGTTATATACTTTATTTTTGGGAAATTTTTATGTATAATAATTATTGATATTTAAATGAAAGATGGTATTTTATGAAAAACTTTTTAATTAAAATAAAAGAAATTATTTCAAGAAAAGAAATTGCATTATTTTTAACATTATATTTTATAATTAATGCTATATTTTTAACTAAGTATCCTTTTATGCATTCTGATGAATCCTGGTTGAGTGGTTTATCAAGATTATATTTAGAAAAAGGTACTCCTGTTGTCACGGAATCTTTTTTTGATATACTCCCTCGATTTCCTCATAGTATTAAAATATTTTTTCACTATATTCAAGCTTTTTTTATAACCATATTTGGATATGAATTATTTACATTTAGATTAATATCTTTAATTTTTGGAATGATGACTTTATATACGATTTATAAAATCAGTCAAAATTTATTTAATTCAAAAAAGTTATCTTTTTTATTGGTACTAATACTCTCATTTGACATTCATTTTATTTATACTTCTCATTTTGCCAGAC